>NZ_JADOVC010000025.1:0-55856 GCF_015751645.1 Flavobacterium sp. CG_9.1 | reverse complement strand
ATCCTAATTTAAGTTTAAAAAGTGGCATATCTTCAACCGGAATCCGTACCTCTTTTTTACTGGAAAGAGTGGCACATCATCAACTGGTTTATCCATTTCATAATTTAGTTCATAAAGTTAAGCTTTTATCATCTCCAATTATTGAAATTAAAGACTATAAATTTCAAGAAATTAATTTTGAATTATAAAGAAATTAAACAAGTGATATTTTCTACTCTTTAATTTACTTCTTAAAATTCTCTGCTTGTTCAAAAATCTCTTTGTAGATTTCATCAAGATCCACAGGTGGATAGCCGCTCTAAGTAAGTAAAATAATTAAATCCACTTTTAACTATGCTTTCATATCCTCTCTTTTACTCCAATCGAAATAGTTGGTTTTGTCGTCTAATACAAGCTTCACCTTTTGGGCTAAAACGATTAATATATCTTCAAATTAACTAAGTCGTATTAAACTACTAGATTCTTTAAAATGTCGTAAAAGGCTTTTTTACAAAATCAATACTAATATGCTTAAAGGATTTTTTTTCCTTTTTCAAAGAATAATACAAATCAATAATTTCATCTGTTGCCCTTATCTACTGATTTATTGACAATTCTTTCGTAGATGTTTTTAATATTTTTTGGTAAATCCTTTTCTTTAAACCAATCATCGTTTGTTGGTTGTTGATTAGAAGCAATCATGAATCTAAGGCATTCAACAATTATATACCAAGCCATATTTTTGTTATCAAAATCACAAACTGGCTTTGCTGTATAGGGTAAAGCTGTAAATTTGCTTAAATCATTATTTAAGGTACTCCAACTACAAAAATCTAAAATAATTGGAACTATCTTAAAGCTATCGTCCTTTTTCTTCTTTTCGAAAGCTTTGGTTATTTCATATTTATGAATATAATCAGTTCGCATTAGATTAGAACTTACCATAAAACAAACAATATCTGCCTCTTCAAAATGTTTTGTAATATCTTTATCCCACTCACCACCAGCAATTAATTCTGTGCAATACCAAGTTGAAATAATACCATCTCTTTTTAAAGATGATAGATGATCTTGAAATTCATTGACTAACCATAAGTCATCTTTTGAATACGATATAAATATTTTTTTCAATTTTCTTAAATTTTGATTGGTGAAATTTTGGAATTTATAAATGGGTAATTCTTTTGAATGAATATTTGATAGTGTTCTAATGATATAACTTTCGCCAGTTTCGGGACTTTTTTGTGTTGGCTCTGCTTTTGTTGATATAGAAGAGATTCTAAATTCATCTTTGACAGAATTCAACATAGTGCCCTTTACAAAATATTCATTGTCAAGTGATATATATAAATCATCTGGAAGTTTGTTAATAATACCAATGAAATTAACGGTTAACGAATTTCTAACTAATGGCTTTTTCTTTAATAAAACATTATCACTTTCAGTATTTGTTGTTATACTCATTTGGTCATTCTGATAATCTCTGAATGCTAGCAATGGAACATCATGGTAAATTGCAATTAAGCAATTAAAAATATATCTTTCGACAATTTGTAAATCTCTGTTTGCTAGGTTTTTATTACTTAAAAAAACGAATATCTCTAAATTATTAAAGTCTAATTTGATCAAAACTTTAACTGAATTATTCAAAGTAAATATTAATTGATCTCTCCAGAAATTTTTACTGTCTGGATTATTTCCGAAATGGCAAATTAACTGATTTACAATACCAAAGGGTATAAAGTTTTCAAATTTTAATGTGAAGGCGGGTTCATCAAGTCCAAAAGTCAAAATGTCGTAATTGTTTTTCACTTTAATATCATTTGCTAGTGGTAAAAAACTAGGAATAATATATTTTTTATTTTCCTTATTGTGAAATATGACCTTTTGCAGTTGAAGTAATTTAATGATTTTAAGATCGTTATTAGCGATATCAAGGAATTTTTCTTCACTTATTTCACCTCTATTTATAATTAAATCCTCTTTAGTTAAAATTTTAGAATGTATGAAAGTGGTAAGTAATGAAGGGTTTAACCATACCACATCTTTTAATTCGTTAAAATTTTTATAGTATAAAATCAAACCTTGCTTGTGCAATTGATCTAGATCTTCAATTAAAAAGTTCAAAATATCTGCGTAGGTTTCATTCTTTTCTGGCTTGCGTTTGTAGTTTTTTAATAATTCATTAAGATGAATACATTTTTCGGATGGAAAGCTAAAAATAAAATTTAAAAAAACTCCATACCATTTCGGTTGAAGTATATTATAATTACTCTGACTTTTCTTTTCCTCTATTTCATTATTAAGATTTGACTCAAGAAAATCTAAATTAATTTTATGAATGTTTTTTGCATCTATAGAATCTTGATTCAAAGAGATATGGAATTCATTCTTTATATTGATGCCTTTAATATTTGTGTTTTCTGTAATTCTAAGATCTTCATCAGCATGAGTTTGTGCAATTAACACCACCTCATCTTTTAATATTTCATCATTGCTTATAACATTTGCTTTATCACTATATTGATGCTTTAATTGATGCAACCAATAATTTTTTGTAAAATCCCTGGTAAGAATATTGTTTATCTTGTCTATTCGAATTTTATTTTCATTTGTTTTTGAATTCCATAATAAAATATTAATAGCGTCATTTGTTAAAAATGCTTTATAAATTCCATGATAATAATCTTGACCTCCAAAATCAAAGTATATTATCTCAGGCAGTTTTTTAGTTTTTGTTCTAGGATATTTTTCAATCCTCACAATATGTGTGCTATCACTTTGTTCTATTATTTTTCTGACTCTTTTATTGGGTGCTATTAAGTAATTTAGTAAAGTAGACTTTCCAGCACCATGATTCCCCAATAATAAAACTTTCACTGGAAGTTTATAGTTTATAGTTTCTTTAGCATTCTTTTTACTAAAATAATTCTCAACAGTACTAAGATGGTTTTCATATTTTGAAAGCTTCCAGTTTTGTTCACTTAAAAAAGGATTATGATCAATGACTAGCTTTTTGAGTAAGGATAAAATAGTTTCTAAATCATTAATGTTTTTTATTTTATTGGAATGTAAATCCAACATTTCTATCGATTTTAAATCTTTTAAAAAGCTAATATTTGTTAAAATATTATTGCTAGCATTTAATGACTTTAAAGTCTTAAAATGCGCTAAAAAAAAGATTGAACTTATTTTATTATTATTAATATGAAAATGTTTGAGTTTGTCTAATTTTTTAAGACTTGTAATAGAACAAATTTTATTATTACTAATATTTAAGTATTCGAGATTAGTTAACTTATCAAGGTTTTTAACGTCACGAATTCTCCAACTATTTTTTCTTTTGTCATTTTTCCAATCACCACCAATCACTAGCCTTTTTAATTTTTTTAATTTCGATATTTGAGCTGGTATTTCGTATAAATTATTCTCCAAAGCATAATCTTGGCTACTTACTTTTATCCAGTCATTATCAATATATTCGGCCCAATCATTACTTAATATTAATTCTTCGAGCTGAATACATTTAAATAAATTAGGTAATAAAGTGAGATCTGTGATTCCACAATTACTTAGGCATAATGTTGTCTCATTAGTTTTTAAACATTCTGTGATTCGTATGTTTGCTTTTTCACACATTACCTCAAACCACTTGGATATTGGATAATCACCTCTTAAATAAACTTCTGTAGGAGGATATATTAATGGATTTTCAAAAAAATTATATGTTCTTGTAAAATCTTCATTATTAATTAAATTAAGTATGGGGCTTAAGTCAAAAATAAGGTTATTGGAAAATATAAATTCTTGTAAATATTTTAGTTTTTTTAAACTTGAAATATCGGTAATTTTATTTTTTGCTAAATATATTCGCTCTAAATTTATAAGATTCGATATACAATTTACATCTAAAATAGAGTTATTATCAGCGTATAAAACTTTTAAACTTTTAAAGTTCTTAATTATAGAAATATCAGTAATGTAGTTGCTACCAATATTTAAGTGTTCAATTTTTGCTAGTTTACTTAGCGTAGAAATGTTTAAAATTTTATTTTCACTTAAATTTAATATTTCTAAATTAATCAAACCCGATAAAGGATTCACCTCTGAAATACTATTTCCATTTAAACTTAAATTTTTTAAATTTTTTAAATTTTTAATAAAACTTAAATCACCAATTATGTTACGATCTAAAAAAAGAGATTGCAAATTTTTAAGGTCAGGTAGAAATTTTAAATCTGAGATTTGCAGATCTGAAAGGTTTAGAGCTATAATATTATTGTTTTCATCTAAACTTACTGATCTGTTTATGTTTAAAAACCTTCCGTCTATGTAGTCAGTAAGGTACAATTCAGTATTTAAAATCTCTTGCAACTTTAAAACTACATTTGGTTTTTCCATCTATTGTAATTTAAATTTAGTACTTAATTAACTATTGTATTTCTTAAAATTCTCCGCCTGTTCAAAAATCTCTTTATAAATTTCATCTCTATCTACGGGAGGATAACCATTTTCAGCAAGGAGAACTATAAGGTCTGCTTTAAGCTCTGCTTTGATGTCTTCCCGCTTACTCCAGTCGGTGTATTTTGTTAAATCGTCAACAACGTCTTTTACTCTTTGTGCAAGTACGATTAGTTTGTCCTCTGCATATACAAAATCGTATTTTTTGGCTAAGGCTTTTAAGATGTCATAAAAAGCTTTTTCTTCAATGTCGATACCCAAATCTTTGAAAGATTCTTTCTCTTTTTTAAGAGCGTAGTAAAGATCAATAATTTCATCGGTGAATTCTTCTAGTACTTCACTATTTAATACATCGCTCTCTTTGCGTTCGTTATAACGGTCAACTATTGCTTGTAATCTTTTAGAAAAATCAATGCCTGTGATTTTATTAATTTTTTTAATATCATCAATTGCTTTGGCGAGTAGTTTTTGAAGTAGTTTGATTTTGGTATTTGGCAATTTGATTTTGTTAATCTTAGCCATGTAATCATCCGAAAAAATATCTACTTCCGTTTGATTGTCTTCACCCAATTTAAAAATTTCTTCTACACCATTACTTTCAATAGCTTCCTGTAGCATTTGGCGTACTCGGCTGTTCATTTGAGCTGTGTCTGGTGCTACGCCTTTGGTTAATTTGAATACAATGGAACGCACGGCCAAATAGAAATGAATCGTATCACGTTCAATTTCTTGAAAAGCGCCACTTCCGCAACAAATATCGTAAGCTGATTTTAGTCGTTTTACGATGTACATGAATCGTTTTTCTAAATCTTGTGTAAGCTGTACGAACTCAACGGCTTTATTAAGCGTGTGTAATTGTTCTAATGGAGAACCAACAAAGTATTTTGCTTTGTCTAACTTGTGAAACAATTTATTTAGTAAATCTAATTGATCTTTGACAACCACAATAGATTGTTCAATGTCTTCAATATTATTTGAATCCCCATTGCTGTAAAGTGCCAAGGCTAAATTTAACTGTTTTTTAATCCCGATATAATCCACTACAAGTCCTTTTTCTTTTCCTGCAAATTTTCTATTCACACGTGAAATAGTTTGAATAAGATTATGTCTTTGTATCGGTTTGTCAATGTACATCGTGTCTAAAAAAGGAACATCAAAACCTGTTAACCACATATCAACTACAATGGCGATTTTAAAATTGGACTTCTCATTCTTGAACTGGCGATCCATTTCTTTACGGTCGTCTTTAGTGCCAAGAAGTTGATACATTTCCTCTTCATCATCTTTCCCTCTGGTCATGACCATTTTGATGCGTTCAGAAGGTTTAATTTCTTTCTTTTCTTTTTCGGTTAATTCAGCTGAGCCATCAGAGATTTTAATTTCTGCCCATTCAGGTCTAAGAGCAATAATATTTTTATAAAGTTCATAGGCAATCGGACGACTGCTACAAACAAACATCGCTTTACCCTTTACAGTTGCACCTTCTGCAATCCTGTTTTCGTAGTGGTTTACAAAATCTTCTGCAACACTTTTTAATCGAGTAGGATCACCAATGATCGCATTCATTTGGGTCATGGCTTTTTTACTCTCTTCAATCTGGTTTTCGTTACTTCCGCTTTCTGCACATTGACTATAATAATTTTCAATGTCCTGGAGTTTATGATTGTTCAATAATACTTTGGCTGCACGTCCTTCATAAACAATACGCACTGTAATTTCATCTGCTACTGATTCTGTCATGGTGTACGCATCGACAATTTCACCAAAAACATCTATTGTAGCATCAATAGGTGTTCCCGTAAAACCAACGTAGGTTGCATTGGGCAAGGAGTCGTGTAAATATTTAGCAAAACCAAAGGTTTTAGATACCCCTTTTTCGGTTACTTTTATTTTCTGATCTAAATTGGTTTGACTTCGGTGCGCTTCGTCCGAAATACAAATAACATTCGTTCGATTTGTTAAGAGCTTAGTGTCTTCTGTAAATTTGTGAATGGTAGTCAAAAACACACCACCACTATTTCTACCCTGTAACAATTCACGTAAATTAGATCGGCTTTCCACGCTCACAATCGTATCATCTCCAACAAAACCTTTGGCGTTGGTAAATTGTCCAGATAACTGATCGTCTAAATCAGTTCTATCTGTAATTAGAATAATGGTAGGACTGCCAAAATAAGTGCTTTTCATTAATAAGCGACTTAAAAATAACATCGTATAGCTTTTACCGCACCCTGTGGTTCCAAAATAAGTTCCGCCTTTTCCGTCGCCTTCTGGACGTTGGTGTTTTTTTATGTTCTCAAACAGTTTAGTTGCTGCATAATATTGGGGATAGCGACAGACAATTTTTTCGTTTTTCTTGGAACTATCGGGGATATAAATAAAATTTTGAATAATGTCTCGCAGTCTATTGTGCTGAAACATTCCTTGAATCATGGTGAACATAGCATCAATACCGTCAACTTCTTTTTGCATGCCCTCAATTTTTCGCCAAGCATAAAAGAATTCATAGGGAGCGAAGAAAGAGCCCGCTTTGGTGTTTACCCCATCACTAATAACACAAAAAGCATTGTACTTAAATAATTCAGGAATATCTCTTTTGTACCGTGTCGTTAACTGTACGTATGCGTCGTGTATAGTGGTGTTCTCCTGAATAGCGGTTTTGAATTCGAAAACGACTAATGGCAAGCCATTGATGTACAAAATCAAATCAGGAATGCGCATTTCATAGCCTTTGATCGCTAGTTGATTGACAATTTTATAAATGTTCTTATCTTCCTCAGAATAGTCGATGAGTTGCACATAAAAATCTTTTTGGTTGCGGTCTTCCCGTTTTAATAAAAAACCATCACATACCATTTTCATGATAACTTTGTTCGTTTCATATAAGTCAGAAGAGGGGAGACGTTCTAAGTCTCTAACGATGGACTCGATTTCATTTTCGGTAATACTTTCGGTAGCATAGTTAGTTCTTAAGTAGGATTTTAAATCTTCGATAATAAGCACTTTTTCACTTACGATATGCCCGTACGCAGTTTCAGGCTCTGACGTGCCTTGATATTCTGTTTGTCGTATTTGCGCACCCACAAGATGAATTATTTTTTCTTCTTTTAGTAAACTTATAAACGCTTCCTCTAATTTTGATTCGGTAAATTTCATAATTTAAAATTGATCCAACTTGCGATGCCTTAGTTTGTTTTGAAATTTTGCATTACTTCTTTCATCTTTTCTAAAAGATTAGGAAAGGACTTAGATTCACCTATAATCATGTTTTCCTGCATCGTTTTATAATCTTGTTCCCAATTATTATAAACTTCAACAGGCGGGATTATTTGTAAAGTATCTCTTTTGTGGAATTCATAACTTATATTTCTTAGTGGTGTTACGGCTTTTCTGTGTGCTACAATTTGATCAAAAAGTGAATGATCTGAATATGCCCTTTGTGCAAATTCAGAATCCGCTAACCTATCTATATCATACAAATGACGAGACAACCGCTCGCTTCTTATTTGATCAATTGGTTTCAAAAATTCCTCATGCAGCAACAATACTTTTTCAATAAAAGTCCTTGTTGGCACAACCACATTCACCTTTGTTGCTTTTTGTGCAAAAGGAAGATGAGCGTATTCGGTATCTATAAATGAAATTATTTCCCTTTCCTCAACAGGTTCTGTTAAAGAACGGGCTCCCATTTCGATTAATACTCTAGGCTGAATATAGCTGTTATTACTTTCTATCAGTGGATCATAATAAAACTCCAAAGTGTTGGGATCGCTGGTATCATCTACTTTGTCATTGTATTTGATAGTATAAGTATTGGCTGCGATATTTAGTTGTGTTAATTGATTAATCAACTCTTCACGAAACTCATTTATAATGAAAGAACCCGAAGCTGTTCTTAGCCTCTTGATCGCCATTTTTGAAGGTAATGCTTCAAAACCTAGAAAACTTTTATCAATTATTAGATCAATATCTTCAGAGAACCGATTGATAATTTGATATGCCTTGCTAAGCGAAGTTCCTCCCTTAAAAATAATATGAGAGGCATACTTTGACTGAAAAACAGCTTGCAAAACAATACAAACCCACGCATCTTTCTCAACTGCATAGTCAGGCAAGCCTGTTTTTACTGCTGTTTGTTTAATTATATTTTGTTTTTGCTCTTTAGTAAGGTGTACCCACATAGCTTAATTTCTTAGTTTACTAATTATTTTTTGCACCCAAACTGGCGCAAACTTAAATTGAGATTTTAGGGACTCAGGATCTAGTTGTAAAATAAAGGGCTTTAGTTTTTCTAAATGAGTATCGGTTGTTTTATGCTGACCAATTTCTTTTAAGGCTTGAACAATTAGCATCAGTAAATGATCTTTGATGGCTAGATTGCGGGGGGCTGTATTTTTAAATTGAATAGAACGATTGCCAATATTGATGGTTCTTTGCGCTCCATCTGTTAAATAAACTGCTTTAAGCGGAATTTGAGTTGATAATCCCAATTGGTATAAAGCCAATGTACCTGTTGGGGCAATACGTGCTTTGTCTCGCTTGGCAATCTCTATCGCAATTTCCTCTGTGGTAGGATACAATGTACCTAGCAGTTCATCTTTTTTAGGTAGCAAATAAATACCGTGGGACAAACGCTCCAGTAAACCATCCTTTTCTAAACGCGACAATACCTTACGGATATTCTCTGACGAGCCGAATTTTACAAAATCATCTGCGAAAAATATTTTACCCTTAGATGACTTTTTAATCTTTAATTCTACCTGATTATGTGAGGATTGCACGGTATTTTATTTAGTTATGTGTCACAAATTTAGTGAATATTTGTGACAAAATATATTTGTTGCTTTGTCATTTTTTTTAGAACACCTTATAATAAGCAGATTCAAATCTATCTATTCGCTATATATTTGTATAAATAAGGTTTTGTTGTGTTTTAAAATTGCTTATTTGTTCTTTTTATACCATTTTCCGGACGCTAGGAAAATGGTATGATTTAATTTGTATCGTTTTACCAACGTCGGCAGAATGATGCTCAATACCTTCTCCAGAAATTTCACAAGCTGTTTTGCTTTAAAATTACCGCTAAAAAATTATCTCATTTGGTATAATATAGTAAGTATTGAATATCTCTTGCCATTCAAAACTCAATTCCTTCTTCAGTTTGATGTGATTGGAATTCAAAATTTGCGGTAAGCGTATTTATAATCTCTTTTTTTATCTTGTTTTATTCCTATCCTATTTCGCTTAAAGTTACTTGATGATTTATATGTTTTTTTTATAATATTTCTATGTTTTAGATTGTCTTCTTAAGGCTTCAACAGACAAATCTAAATTGACACTAGTTTTATCTTTAGACCATTCATCCCAAAAATCAATAGTAGCACTTTTTGGTTTGATAGTTGGTTTGTCAATTTGAACCCTACTAGGAAGTAATGATGCATCACCAACAATTAAGGCTTCTCCAATATCTAGAATTGGCAATAAATTTGCGAAGTCTCCTAAATTATCTGGAAATAATCTTTTGATTACATTTTGATCATCAGGGTTTGTTAGTCGCATAGCTATGAAATTCCCACACTGACTTAAAATTGTTTTACTTACATCTGAAGGTCGTTGACTAATCACAACTAATGATACCCCATACTTCCTTCCTTCTTTACTAATCCTCTCAAAACTTTGTAAGCCTTTTTCTTCAATTGACCCTTTTGCATTCGCTGGAAGATATAAATGTGCTTCATCACAAAAAATGGAAATTGGATGTCTATTGTCTTCATCTGTCCATTGCTGAATTGAAAAAACTAACCTTGCTAGCAATCCTGTTATAAGCGGTAAAATATCAGAAGGAACTTCTGAAAAATCTATAATTTTAATTCCACTTCCTTTGCCAAAATCAAGTAATTTCTTAATTAATTCACTAAACCAATCATACTTTAAAAGAATTGGGTCTTCATTGAAAAGAAAATTTAATCGTTTATCATCTTTTTTACTTGATAATCGCTGAACAAATCTGGTAAGTTTTCCAAAAAGAGGACCTTGTTTTTCTGTATTTGCTCGTGCTCCTTCAATCATTTTTTGATCTTCTTCATCCAATTCTTGAAGCAGTTGGGATATTGAGAAAGGAATAGGACTTTCAACCGTGAAATTATTTAGAACGTCCTGTTTATTCTCAACCTCTAATTTTTCTTTTTTCAATTTAATGATTAAATCAAAAAGAGCTCTTGATTGATTTGGAGCATTACTATCACTTCTATCCAATAATAAAGATTCAATTTCTTCATAAGATAAAAGCCAATAAGGCAGAAAAATATTATTTGGATTTGAACAATCATCTGATGGCCCTGCAATTTTTAAAAGAGAAACATTATCCAAAGCACTTAATGGAGAATATTCTCCATGTAAATCAAGGACTATACTATTTACAGATTTTAGCTTAGATGCACTTTCAAGAACATTTGCTACTGTCCAAGATTTACCAGAACCAGTTCCTCCAACTATTACAGCATGCCTTTGAAAAAATTTGTTTCCATCAAGATTTACATCTGATTCTTCTGCAATTGTGTAAGTACCAACTTTAAGTGGGTTTTCGCTACTTGAAGAGATCGTTCTCATAAACTCTGTTAATTCAGCTCCGATAAGTAAAAAACAATCAGCATTAATACTCGGGACAGTATTCAATGTTCTTTTAAAAAGGTTTTTAGCAGTTCCTTGTGTTTCTATAAAAGTACCTACTAAATTTACTTTAATAACATTTTCAATAACAAAATCAGCATCAGCACTTTCATCAATTTTATCTGATAAAGCTTTTCTAAGTATTTTAGAAATTAATCCTATAATTTTTTCACCAGTTTTTGTCGAACGAATTTGGATTATCTGATTTACTTGTACACTATTTAATAATTCTTCACTTTCAACCTTAACAGTGATATTTCCTGTATCAACACTTTGAACTTTACCTAATTGCATAATTTTTATTTTTTTTATATTATTTCAATAAAATTATTTAAAGACCAATAGTTGCCTTCCAGAATAATTATTTGCTTCTCTAAATTTCTCTCTTTAACTGTTACTCTAGTACTATCCTTGTCATGTTCTTCAATAAGTAAATATTTTTCAGCTCCTTCAATTTCTTGTAAACAAGTTTCTGAAATTATTTTTGTTATCACAACAATTGGAACTCCTTTCCTAATTTTTGTTTTAATTCTGGGTGTAAGATGTTCATCATTAAATCCAAAACCAACAACTAAAAAACTATTAGCAGAATTAATGTACAAATCAGACTTTTGAATTAATTCTCTATATGGGCTTTTATATGTTTCTTGGTATTTATTTTTCCCTGGACAGATAATTTGCGGAACTGAATTTTTAATATTATTTTGTAAATAACGAATATCCCCATCTAAATCAAACCAGTTAAGAGAGCCATGAACTTTAACAATATTAACGATGTTTTTATCCGAAAATAAATTTTCATCGAACATAGAAAGGTCTTTTC
This sequence comes from Flavobacterium sp. CG_9.1, assembly GCF_015751645.1. Taxonomy (NCBI): domain Bacteria; kingdom Pseudomonadati; phylum Bacteroidota; class Flavobacteriia; order Flavobacteriales; family Flavobacteriaceae; genus Flavobacterium; species Flavobacterium sp. CG_9.1. Next base: position 43,924 of record NZ_JADOVC010000025.1, on the reverse strand, counting down.
CTAAAAAACCATCCGTAAAAGGTATGCCATAAAATGAAAGTACATTTTCAATTATTCTATCATAATTTGTCGTAATAATGTTTGTGACTTTTGGATGTGCATCACTAATTTTTTCTACTAATTTTTTTATGCCATGAAATTCTACATTGTTTGAAATTAAAACTTTTTGTAGAACTTCTTGATCAACTTCAGAAATAGCATCCCAAATTATATTTCTAATTTGAGGCATTATTTCTATATACTTTTCCTTTCCAAGCTCAATTTCTAGGTTATCACAATCTTGATCAAACTCTCGAATATCAGTTTTAATAATTTCATTTAATTTCCACATACTCGGTAATCCAAATGGAACCGTAGCACCTGAACCCCAAATAACAACAGGAGGCATTTTTAAATAATTCTGAATTATTGTAAATACTTTTTCTTTTTCATCTTCCATATTCAGGATATTTATCTAAAATATTATTTTATCACAATATTTAGTTGCTTCAGGACAATGAACAAGTATTCCATTTTGGATTTCAACCTCTGAAAACCATAATAATCTGTGTTCATCTTGATGTTCATATTTCTTATGTTTCATAAACATTTCAACTCCCAAAGTTAATTGAGTGATTTCCTCCCTTATCATTGTTGGATTTTGAAAATCAATATTTTGAAAAATTTTATTTTGTTCCTCTTTTAATGTTTGTGTTTTAGAATCTCCATATATACAATCTCCTTCAATTCCTGTAGTAACATAAGGCATTTTTCTTGCAATTTCTTTACCAAAATTAACAGGATCATTTATTTTGATTGCTCCAACACCTTTAAAATCCTTTTTCACATTTTCATTGAGAGAATTTGTTGCGCATAAAACATAGGCTTTAAAACCCCCTTCATAAGAGATATAATGAGAAGCATTATTTCCGTTAAATCCTCCAACTAAATTATGGCCTTCAGTTTTATCTCCTTGCATCTCATCTTCATACTTCTTGAAATTATTAAAACTAGACAGATAAATATTTCCATTTTCAAAGAAATCTTCAATGTATTTTATATCACTTAATAATCGGTAAACTGGATTGATCTTTCTTAACCAAGTTACGTGAAAAGCTGATGTACTTTGAATATAATTCATAATGTTTAAATTGTATTTTAACTCTTTGTCATTTTTGCTAATGGCAAATTATTAAAAGGTAAAATTGTATGTTTTTTTTGACCTTTAACTGTAGATGCAGACCTCTTAGGCGCTGCATCAATAATTACTATGTTTTCTTGATTTAATAAATTTAATCTTGTCAAAGCTCTATTGACACTCTTTATGTCTCCTTCTGTATAACATAAAATCACCTTTATATCATTGGCAGATTTTGATGCTTTTTTATAAATATTCGTTTGATTTTCTAGGTTTCTAGTTAATGATGACGATTTACCAAGCTTGAATTCAACTATCGTTGAATCTTCTCCACCGAAAGAAACTTTATAGTCAGCTGGGCCACGTCCATTATTTACTTCAGCATTTACATCAAATGGAGTAGCATACCATGTTAATCTAAATATTCTTTGAATTGTATCTTCCTTGCTAATTGCTTTTCCATCATTATAAAAAATCCTATACCCATCATTATCTTCAATTACACTTTTTAAGAACATGACCCTCTTCAAGGATTCATCATAACTATTGGTAGGGACAATTGAATAAAAATCACTGTGTTTTAAGAGATAATCACATAACGGGGTTAATGAATCTATTAATTCATCTAAGATTTCTTGAATTTTTTCTTTGGATAATTTAGTAGCTGCTTCTTTATTTTCCTCTTTTAATCTAATATAGTAGTCAATAATTTCAGGAAAAAGGAGTGATGTCTTTTTGATAGCATAATTAACATCATCCTTCTTAGGTTTTTTCGGTAGTTGAGATCTGAAATATTGATTAATAGATTCTCTTAAACTATGATTATCGATTGAGTTAGCAACGCTTTTAAAATTGGAAAAAAACTCATTATTATTTATTATGGAATCATCTTTAGTTAATATATCAATAGGAGTTAAAATTATAAAATCACCATTTCCCTCTAAATAAAAAAAAGGTAGTTTGAATTTTTTGGGTAACCAAACTTTTAATTTTTCATCAAATACACATCTAATATTGAATTCTTTGATTTGATTTGGTTCTAAATATTTTAAAGCAAATTCTTCGGTGTAGCTTAATAAATATTCAAGTATCAAATTTGTTGTAAAATCACTAATAAAGTCTTTCCCTACACCTGAATTAAGGATGGTTAGTTTCTCAATATGAGATTCTTCAGTGATTACTTCATTACCAAAGGAATTATAAAATCCATTAAAAGCTTCAACTACATTTTTGGCAAATTTGGCTCCTAATCCTTTTCCTTCATTTCCGTATTTTGACATCCCTAGCCAATTCTGTTTAATTTCACGAAACTTAAAAAGATTATTTTTACCAGCCGTCGTGCCGTTCTCAACTGCTATGTTTTTTAAAATAACTAAATGTTCAACAATATTTTTGTGAAGTAGTTTATATTCTTGTTTTTTTGAAGCAAATAAAAGAAAAGGATCTACAAACAATGGCAAATCAGAGGACAAACATAAATTCAAGGCACCATAAAGATCTAAAACTGATTTGTCAATATTGAAATAATCGCTAAATAATATTTTAAAACTTGCCATATAAATTAATTTAGAATATGTGTTTCAGTTTTTACTTTTGTCATTTTTGTCAACAATAAATCCTTCAATTCAATTAATCTTAAATTTTCAACTTCATACAAACCCATTAGATCATATATTTTATTAAAATGTAATAAATTTTCTTTCGGAAAGCTTTCTTTTGGAAAACATAAAGTAAATGAAAACAAATGCTGTATGGTAACGCTTGCTTGATTTGCACTTCCTTGAGCACCAATAATAACAAAATCAGAAAATTCTTTAGTTGACAATGAAGTATAAAGTAATAATTGCAAAGTGCTTTTCTTTGCTCTGATTCTAATCATATTTTGATTTATAAAACCAATTTGCTTGATAGCAGGAGCTTTTACTACTTTACCAACTACTGATTCAGGATTTTGAGGCCATGAACCCACAGATGTAATAATTATATCATTAGTTAAAATTGCGAAATCTAAATATTTAAACGAATTTTTCTCACTTAAATAATGACATTTTGACAAGTCAATTGATTTTTTTGATAAATCTGAAACTCTAATTATTGGTATACCTGATTTTTCATATTCTAAAGATTTAAAAGGATTTCCTTTTTTATAATCAATGAGTTCTTTTAAAGTAATAGTTTCAAAGTTAATCGGAATCTCCTTATCCAATTCCTCACACCAAACCATCGCTCCACCAGTACTTTTATACGGTTTTCCATTTTCATCTGGAAACTCAAAATCTATAAACCATTGTTTGTAAATCGCTTGTGCGGTTTCTTCGAGTTTAATAATCAGTTGGTTGTTGAGCTTAATTCGATTTTGAATGGTCTTGTATTCATTTACAATCTCAAGTTGTTTTTTTAGAGAAGGAATTGGTAACATACAATCACATAGCGCGTCCCAATCAAAGCCTCCTCGAATAGCACTGTCGCATTTGAAATCTGCATATCGATCAAATTCGGATCTTCTAAACCACATCATTAAATATTCTGGATTTAGCTGTTCTAAGTTCTTAACTTCAAAAACTGGATAAGCGGGAGAAACTAAATTAGGCTCATCATCTATTTTTAACACTACAGGAAATTTATGAACTCGAATAACCGACATAAAATCACAAGCAAACTGCCATTTAAGCATTACCTTATACACAGACATGTCAGTTCCTACAATATTTGAGGTCGATTGTCTAAATTCTTTAGTCATACTTAAACCTCTTAAATCAGTAATGCGAGAATCTTTGTTTCTTTTTTCTACTTTGGTAATGTAATCACCTAAACGGTTATAATTCAATTTCATAACCTAATTCTTTGAAAACGGTTAATAAATCAATCTTGGATTTAGCTTCTTCCTTCAATAATTTTGAAAATTCAGTTTGTAAAGAATTCATTTTGTCATCAAAATCAATGTTCTCATCACGGTTTACAAATTCAATATACTTACTCGGGACTAATGAGAAATCTTTAGCTACTACTTCTTCAAGCGAAGCAGAATAGCAAAACTCAGGGACATTGGTGTATTTCTCTAAATCAGTTTGCCAGTTGTGGTAGGCTTGTGTGATTTCTAGAATGTTTTCTTCTGAAAATTGCGTGTATTTCTTTTCGAATGGAATTCCTTTTTCTCTTAAATCAAGAAATAAGATTTCGTTTTCTCTATTGCGATAGTTTCTAGTTTCATCGGGTAAAGTAACTGTTCGTTCTTTTTTATTTTTATTTAAAATCCATAGTGTTACACTAATGTCAGTGGTATAAAACATAGATCGTGGCAAAATTACAATACTTTCTACTACATCATTTTCAATCAGTTTTCTACGAATTTTGTATTCATCACCACTGCCAGACAGCGCCCCATTCGCCAAGATAAATCCAGCCACACCATTTTCAGAGAGTTTGCTTACCATATTTAAAATCCAAGCATAATTAGCATTAGAGGTAGGAGGAACATCGTACCCTCTCCAACGTGGATCATCTACTAATTCATCACTCGCTCTCCAATCTTTTTGGTTAAAAGGAGGATTCGCCATAATGTAATCGGCTTTTAAGTCAGGATGTTGGTCACGCCCAAAAGTATCTGCAGGAACATCGCCCAAATTAGCCGCAATACCACGAATGGCGAGGTTCATTTTGGCTAGTTTATAAGTCGTAGCCGTATATTCTTGTCCGTAGATGGAAATTTCTTTTTTGTTTCCGTGGTGGTTTTCGATAAACTTAATCGATTGTACAAACATACCACCAGAGCCACAAGCTGGATCATAGATTACGCCTTTGTAAGGCTCGATCATTTCGGCAATTAGATTCACAATGCTTTTTGGGGTGTAAAATTCGCCTTTTCCTTTTCCCTCGGCAAGCGCAAACTTACTTAGGAAATATTCATACACACGACCTACAATGTCTTGTTGCTTGTCTTTTATGGTGTCAATATTATTGATGGTATCTAATAAGGCGGCGAGCTTACTCACATCCATGTTCAATCGGGAAAAGTAATTGTCTGGCAATGCGCCTTTCAGAGCAGGATTGTTTTTCTCTACGGTATGTAGAGCGGTGTCAATCTTTAATGCAATATCGTTTTGTTTGGAATTTTGTATAATGAATGACCAACGAGATTCCTCAGGTAGAAAAAAGATGTTTTTCATGTTGTAAAACTCCTTCATCTCGATGAACTTGTCTTTGCCTTCTTCAATAAGTTCTTTGCGACGTTCTTCAAATTTATCGCTGGCAAATTTTAAAAAGATCAACCCCAGTACTACGTGCTTGTATTCTGATGATTCTACTGTTCCACGGAGTTTATTTGCTGAATCCCAAAGGGTTTCTTCTATTGATTTTTCTTTTTTTGCTTTTACTTGTTTTGCCATTATGAAATATGATGCTGTGAATTTTTATACTATTTTAATCTCTTTGTAAAAATAGGATTTTAAACACAACAAGTAATATAAATAGACTTTGTGTTTTAAAAAACTTTTTTTCCTTTCGAAACGCCTTATTGAATTAGACTTTGATTTGAACATCAAAAATAGACTATCTCATTTGTATAATTTTACGGTTTTCCACAAGTACTAATTAAAATAAATTTCGTTGATTCTAGTTTGCATTCACTTTTGTTTTAACCTTGTTCCTTGATTTGTAAATAGACGTTGATTCATTTTATAAAACAATACCCACTTTTGGTGATATTGAATGGTGCATCGGTTATGTTAATTCAACGCTTAATCTATTTAGGATCTGAGTTGCATTTCTCGTTAACGTGAAAATAATTTTCTTGGTAACGAGAAAAATATTTCTCGGGAACGGGACTAATTTTTCACGTCGACGGGAAAGTAACGTGAATTGACGTGAATTTTGAGTTTTCTGTATTCATAAAATCGATTCTTTTGATTCATGAACAAGTATGGAGCGTTTTCACGTTAACGAGAAAGTAAGTCTTGATGACGTCAATTTATAATTTAAGAAATTATGAAAAACTCATTATGATCCTAATTAGTTTTACTTTGCACAGGTGATAATATATGAAATTCAATAAAGTAAACTTATTTTGAGCTTCAGATCGAAGCAAATAAAAAAGGTTTTAATCACACACTTTTCAACTTGGTTGACTAAATGTTGACTAAAACCTCTGTTAAGTCCCTAGATTAGGGGTTAAATGTGACCACGGTGGGATTTGAACCCACACGCCCTTGCGAGCACCAGCCCCTCAAGCTGGCAAGTCTACCGTTTCTCCACGTGGCCTAAAAAAATAAAAGGCCAAGTAATAAATTACTCGACCTTTAGTGACCCGACTGGGGCTCGAACCCAGGACCCCATCATTAAAAGTGATGTGCTCTACCAACTGAGCTATCGAGTCAATGCTTTCAAGAAAATTATGTGTTGATCACTAAAATTGTGACCCGACTGGGGCTCGAACCCAGGACCCCATCATTAAAAGTGATGTGCTCTACCAACTGAGCTATCGAGTCATATTCTTTCCTTGAATGCGGGTGCAAATATAAGGACTTATTTTGGAGTTTTCCAAGCAATTTTATTATAAATTTGTCTTTTTTAAACAATAAATCTTAACGCCTTAATTTATAAGGTTTTATTCTATGAGAAAAATTATATTATTAGGTTACATGGGGTGTGGTAAGTCTACAATTGCCAACAGTCTATCAAAAAATATCAAAATCCCTTTTGTAGATTTGGATAAAAAGATAGAAGAGAAAACGAATTTATCGATAAATGCTATTTTTGAAAAGCATGGAGAAATTTATTTCAGAAAGTTAGAACATGAAATTTTTGTCGAATTGTTGCATTCTCCTGAATCGTTAATTATTGGTTTAGGGGGAGGAACACCATGTTATGCCAATAATCATGAATTGCTAAAAGGGGAAGGTGTTGTTTCTATTTATCTGAAAGCTTCCATTGAAACTTTGTTTCAAAGATTGGCAGTTAATAAAAGTAAACGCCCTCTAATTGCTAATAAAAGTGAGGGCGAAATGAAAGAGTTTATTGCAATCCATCTTTTTGAACGAAGTTTTTATTACAATCAAGCACAATATAAGGTGGTGGTTGATGATAAAACAATTCATCAGACGGTGGTGGATATTATGGACCTTTTAGCTTAAATACGCGCAATTATCATTGTCTTCATCAAATACCACTTGAACGTGCTCTAATAATGAGGTTGAGAGAGAAATTCCTTTGAAATCTGCTTTTACAGGGTATTTTTTATGATTCCTGTCTACTAGAACGGCGGTTTTAAATTTTTTCAAAGGAACGTCTATAAAGTGTCGTACGGCATAGATCAATGTGGTTCCTGAATTCAATACATCGTCCACAAGAATAAGGCCTTTGTTGGCATATTGCTCTTTTGATAAGGAAGTGTGGATCGGTAAGTCCGGATTCTGTTTGTTAATTTGTACTTCGCAAAGAGAAACTTTAATTGGCGAAATGGTTTCTAGCACCTGCGCTATTTTTTTTGCAAATATAAAACCGTTGGCTGCAATTCCGGCAATGACAATTTCTTCTTCCTCCACAAAGGTCTCGTAGATTTGGTATGCAATTCTTTTTATTTTGTGTTCTATTTCCTGATTTGTTAAAATTATATTTTTGCTCATTGTTTTTTGTTTTTTTTGCTTGTTTAAGGTTTCAAGATGCTTTTGCAAATGTTTTTAAAATTTAGGTTTTGCACGAGCATTAAACCTATGCCTCTTCGTTTTTGAAACTAATCTTCTTCTTCAGTTTTGATTTCATTTCCAAATTCGTCAATGTCTCTACGGTCTTTTTTAGTAGGCCGTCCAGTTCCATTTTTCCGATAATGTTCTTTGGATAATTTTAAAAGTTCCAAATGTTGATACGCTTCAGCCGGTGTATCATTTCTTCTATAAATATCGACCAGTTTAGCACTTACGCGATTTTCAGGAATGTCTAAAACCGTAATGGTTTGGGTAATTTGATCTTTTCTAAAAGTGATTTTATCGGTAGGAAAAACTTCCTTAGAGGGTTTGGCAACAAGGCCATTTACCGTTACATGATTCTTTTTACAGGCCTCGGTAACCATGTTTCTGGTTTTGTAATACCGCACACACCATAAATATTTATCTATTCTCATAAATTTTCTAAAATCGGAGTTAAATAGTTTACAAAAATCAATCAATATTGTATCTTGCGCACTTAAAAAATTAGCTATAATGAACAAATTTAAGTATTATTTTATTCTATTTATTACAACTATCACTTTATTTTCATGCTCAAAGGATGATGTAGCACCAATAACTCCACCAAGAGATTATGCGGTGCAATATGCTACTGATTTAAATGATATTGAAGAATATTTAAAAAATTATTATATCGAAGATGTTTCGCCAGATGTTGATACTAAAATAACAAAAATTCCTACAGGAGGGTCTCAGTCTTCTATTTGGTCTTATCTAAACAGCACTACTTTTCCTAAACTTTTGAGCAAAGAAGTTAAACTTCACGATATCACTTATAAATTATACTATGTAGTTTTGCGAGAAGGAGTAGGCCAGTCTCCTTCAAATACAGATAGGGTATTGACTGCATATAAAGGAGAGTACTTAGGGCGCACTAAAGTTGCTGAAGTAGAAACACTAACGCCTACTTTTTTTGAAGAAGCTAGGAGTCCTCAACAATTTTTTAATCTAACTTCAACGATAGTTGGATGGGGAGAATCGTTCCCTCAATTTAAAACAGGAACGTACTCTTCAAATGCTGACGGTACAGTTTCATACCAGAATTTTGGTGCTGGAATTCTTTTTATTCCTTCAGGATTGGGATATTTTAATTCAGGAAGTGCTAATATCCCTTCTTATGCGCCTCTAGTTTTTAGTATAAAATTATACGAAATTAACAGAGTTGATTCTGATAATGATGGTATTCCTAATTATCTCGAAGATGTTAACGGTGATGGATACATGCGCGTTTTAGCTACAGGAGTTGCAAATCCAGATGATACAGATGGAGATGGAATTCCTAATTATTTAGATACAGATGATGATGGGGACGGCGTAAGCACAAGAACTGAAATTACAGCAGCAAATGGTACTATTATTCCTTTTGAATCTATTCCGAGCTGTGATGGTAACACAACTAATCCTGACAGAATCAAAAGACATTTAGTGAAGTGTAATTAGAAGCATTCAAAGCATAAAAAAACCAGTTCGTTTATAAATTCGAACTGGTTTTTTTTTGGAATCAAATAAAAAGATTATTTTCTTTTCATAACTCTTTCTACAGCCTCAACAATTGCTTGATTGTTCAATTTGTATTTATCCATTAATTGTTCTGGTGTTCCAGATTCTCCAAAACTGTCATTTACTGCCACAAACTCTTGTGGTAAGGGGCTGTTTAAAGCTAGAACTCTAGAAATACTTTCTCCTAGACCTCCCAAAATGTTATGCTCTTCAGCAGTAACAATACATTTTGTTTTTTCCAATGATTTCAAAATCGCTTCTTCATCTAAAGGTTTGATCGTATGAATATTAATTACTTCTGCAGATATTCCTTGCGCTTCTAATGCTTCAGCTGCAATAAGTGCTTCCCAAACTAAATGTCCTGTGGCAACAATCGTTACATCAGAACCTTCTGTTAAAACAATTGCTTTTCCTATCACGAAAGGTTCGTCTGCAGGCATAAAGTTAGGCACTACTGGACGACCAAAACGCAAATAAGCTGGACCATGATGATCTGCTAATGCTAATGTAGCCGCTTTCGTTTGGTTGTAGTCACACGTATTAATTACAGTCATTCCTGGTAGCATTTTCATCAAACCAATGTCTTCTAAGATTTGGTGTGTTGCACCGTCTTCTCCTAAAGTTAAACCTGCGTGCGAAGCACAGATTTTTACGTTTTTCTCCGAATACGCTACTGATTGACGAATTTGATCGTATACTCTTCCTGTAGAAAAGTTAGCAAAAGTTCCTGTAAATGGGATTTTACCACCTATAGTTAATCCAGCTGCAATTCCAATCATGTTGGCTTCCGCAATTCCAATTTGGAAAAAACGCTCCGGGTGATTTTTCTTAAAATCATCAAATTTTAAAGAACCTATCAAATCCGCACAAAGTGCCACAACATTTTCATTTTTTTGACCTAATTCAGTCATTCCCGCTCCAAAACCCGAACGTGTATCTTTACTTCCTGTATTTGTATATTTTTTCATTATTCTTTTTAAATTGAAAGATTAAAAAATTCTGAAATGTTTCGCCATTTGGCCATCGCATGGATCAGAAATTGTTACTCAATAATCTTAATACTTAATAATCTGAATTACCTCCAGTATTATAATTTTGACCTAAAGCAACGTCAAGTTGCGTATCATTAGGCGCTTTACCGTGCCAAGCATGACTGTACATCATAAAATCAACACCATTACCCATTTCAGTATGCAACAATACACAAACTGGTTTTCCTTTTCCAGTTCTTGATTTGGCATCATTCATACCAGCAATAATCGCTTCGATGTCGTTTCCTTTTTCAATTTCTAAAACATCCCAATCAAAAGCTTCAAACTTAGCACGAATACTTCCCATAGCCAAAACTTCGTCAGTAGAACCATCAATTTGTTTTCCGTTTAAATCGATTGTAGCGATAAGATTGTCTACTTTTTTTGCAGAAGCATACATGATGGCTTCCCAGTTTTGACCTTCTTGCAATTCACCATCGCCGTGAAGCGTGTAAATAATATGGTTGTCCCCATTTAGTTTTTTAGCTTGTGCAGCACCAATTCCTACTGATAATCCTTGTCCAAGAGAACCAGATGCAATGCGTACTCCCGGTAAACTGTCATGTGTAGTTGGGTGACCTTGTAATCTGGAATTGATCAAACGGAAAGTCGCTAATTCCGATACTGGGAAATAACCGCTTCTTGCTAAAATGCTGTAAAATACAGGAGAAATATGTCCGTTTGAAAGGAAGAAAAGATCTTCTCCAATACCGTCCATATCAAAACCTTCCTTGCGGTCCATGATATTTTGATATAAAGCGACAAGAAATTCAGTACAACCTAAAGAACCACCTGGATGACCTGAGTTGACTGCGTGTACCATTCGAAGAATATCTCTTCTGACTTGGATTGTTAAATCGTTTAATTGTTGTGTGTTCGGTTTCATTTGTGTGTTAAAATTAGACTGTGCAAAGATAATCAGATTATTGGATTTATGTCTAGTTCCATTTTTAGATTTATCAATAGTTATTAAGGATTGTGTTTTTTTAATGGACTACTTTTTTTATGAAGTATCAAGTATTTAGTACCTTGCAACCATGTTTCAACAATTATTCAAAAGCATTCAGGAAAAAGTGATAGTGACCCAAGAGGAAATGGAGTTATGTAAAACTTTTTTTATTCCAAAAAAGTTACGTAAAAAACAAACGTTGTTACAAGAGGGAGACATTTGTATCTACAACGCATTTATTGAAAAAGGCATACTTCGCTCTTTTTATATAGATGAAAAAGGAAATGAACATCTTGTGCAATTTGCCATCGAAGGTTGGTGGATTACTGATTTGTCTAGTTTTTTGACCAATAGCCATTCCATTTATACCATTGAAGCCCTCGAGGATTCTGAATTACTTTTGCTGACAACAGCAGCCAGAGAAGCTTTGATGGATCAAATCCCCATGTTCGAAAGATACCAACGCTTGCTGTTGCAAAATGCCTATATTGCGAATCAAGCCAGAATAAATTCGGCCTTAACCGAAACTGCCGAAGAAAAATACATCAATTTAGGAAATGCTTATCCTGGAATTGTCAAACGAGTTCCCCAACACATGATTGCTTCTTATCTTGGACTTACACCAGAAACATTGAGTCGCGTTCGCAAACAAATTAGCAACAAGAGTTAATTTTAATTGATTTAAATCAAGAGAATTTCTTGTGGTACATCAACAGAAACTTTTATGCTGCAGCCTTAAATTTGTACCCTAAATAAAAGTTGATGTCCAATAAAAAAACAGTTGCACTACTTGGAGTTTCAGATGCTAAAAGTATTCAAATAGCCAAAAAAATAGCTGAAACCAATGCTGTTCTGGTTTTTGATGCTGATGCTATGGTTCTTACAAAAGTGTATTCGCAGTTGCTTTTAGAAAATCCTAAGGCAAATCTAGAGATGATGGACTGTCCCACTAATGCAAGTTGGGAAGCCGATGTTATTATTTTTTCATGTGATGCTGTTGCTAATGCAAATCTGGTGGAGAAAATCATAAATGTGGCTACAGGTAAAATGATACTTATTTTGGGAAACCAAAACAGTACGATTACCCTAAAAAATTCCAGTTCCGATTTTCAGTACTTATTCCCTTTTTCGAAAGTGATGCAGGGTATCGAATCAACAGATCAGAATAAGGACACTCTTATAATGAAAGGAAATGACATCCAAGCTTTGACAACTCTGGCAACTTTTTTTACAAGTGTTGGTTTGAAAACCAATACCCAGTTGCCAAATACTAATTCTTAAAAAAAAAAATCAAATGAGCAAATCAATTTTATTCCAACCCTATACTTTGGGAACTCGCACGTTAAAAAACCGAATGGTGATGGCACCAATGACAAGAAGCCGTTCCAATAATGACGGAAATGTTCCTACTGCTTTAACGGCTTTATATTACGAACAAAGAGCTACAGCGGGTTTAATTATTACCGAAGGTACATTTGTAAGTACAAAGGCAGTGGGTTTTATTAATGTACCCGGAATTTATAGCGAAGCACAAACCGAAGGTTGGAAACTCGTTACCAAAGCAGTGCATGATAAAGGAGGAACAATTTTTGCACAATTGTGGCATACTGGACGACTATCGCATCCAGATTTGCATAATGGCGAATTGCCATACGCACCTTCAGCTTTAAATCCATTTGCAAAAGCATACACCAATGATGGTTTTGTAGATACAGTTGTACCAAAAGAAATGACGATTGAAGACATCAAGCAAACCGTTTTAGATTTTAAAAACGGAGCGAAGAATGCAATCGCAGCCGGTTTTGATGGAGTAGAGTTGCATGCCGCCAACGGCTATTTATTGCAACAATTTTTTAATGGTTATTCCAATCATCGTACGGATGAATACGGCGGTTCCATAGAAAATAAATCTCGCATTTTATTTGATATTCTAGACGCTTTTGATGGCGTTATTGACTACGCTAAAGTTGGTGTTCGATTGAATCCTTCGTTGCATAATGCACAAGGAATGATGCTAGATGAAAGCACGATTCCAACGCATGAATATATTATAAACCGATTGAATGATTATGGTTTAGCTTACGTACATTTAACGGAGCCTTTTACCGATGTCACTGAGGTACCTTTTGCCGTTACTGAAGTGGCTAAACATTTCAGACCGTTTTACAAAGGAACCTTAATTATCAATAAAGGTTTTACGAAAGAAACGGGTGTCAAAGTTATTGAAGACGGAGATGCAGATCTTGTTGCTTATGGAGTTCCCTTTATTGCTAATCCTGATTTAGTGGCTCGTTTTGAAGCGGATGCAGCATTAAACACGCCAGACCAAACAACATTTTACACTGATACTGAGAAAGGATATATTGATTATCCCGCTCTGGCTGAGTAACGCCTGTCATTTTTATTTTTTTTTAAAAGATTTTCTTTCAAGGAGAAATTATAATTCATTAGAGAGCCCGCTACATGCGGGCTCTCTTTTTTATATAGGAAAATAAATTTTCATGCTCTTGTACAATCCTACTCCTATGTGTTGGTAATTGCAGTAGCCTTATGGGCTTGTCTGTTGATCTGTGACATCGCAATTTCACTTAACGCTGCATCTGTTTTTTTCTCTTCATCAAGACTCATCGCTAGCAAGTTTGCCGCTTTATTTTCTCCTAATGTTTTTGCATAGGCATGCAACGTACCATAGGTGGCAATTTCATAATGCTTTACTTTTTGGTCTGCTGCAATAATTCCTGCATCGCGAACTACTCCGTGACTGGTTTGTTTGATAAGGCTATTTGTTTCTTTTAATATGCCGCCCATGGCTTCACATTTTTTAGCTGTAGCTGCAACTCCAGTAGTTTCGAAAATTTTCTCGAGGCGAGCTACATGCTCCTGCGTTTCATTCAGCTGATTTTTCAAAGAGTTAACTAGTTCTGGTGATGACGCATTTTTCATCATTCTAGGTAAGGTTTTAGTCAATACTTTTTCCGCCCAGTAAATATCTTTTAGTCCAACTTCAAATAAATCTCGTAATCCATGTGTCGAATTGGTTTCTCCTTTTGCGGTACCTTTAATGCTTTCGTTTTTACTAATTGCGGTTCTCATAACGGTAGTTTTTAAGATTAATTTTAAAGGAGAAACGACCGAATTCATAGGTTCTCCTATCCAATGCTTACTTAACTTTTAAGTGCAATAAAATTAAACATATTAATTTTTAAACAACTGTTAATTAACTAATTATAAATAAGATTTGTATTATTTAGAGTGCTGAAACGAACATTTTTGTCAACTAATTTTGTCTTCTAGATTAATGCTGCTGGTATCAAAACAGGCTATTGCACAGCCCATTGCATGCAAAATACTTTTTGCCAAATTACTTGAATTTCCTGAATACATCTAAAACGAGTACCTATGTTAGTTCGTTCTAGACCGCGTAGATTACTGTACAATGAATTTAAAGCATTAGTAATCAAACCGATAGTTTGGCCTGACTAACTGCTGATTCTAAGGAGAAAAATAATTTATTTTGGTACTGCTACCGCCTAATTGTTTTACCTACTTTTCCCGTTATTCAGATTGAGCTTGAAGGTAATTCACATCCAGCCACGAACCGCCATTGTAAGATTCAATTCCATGTGCCGTCAGAAAAACTTGTGCCTGTCCGCTTCTATTTCCAGAGGCGCAACAGACCACTAATGGTGCTTTTAATTCTTGTATTTCCTGCATTCTATGGGGTATTTCATTCAATGGAATATTAATGGAACCTACCACATGGCCACCCATGAATTCATCATAAGTACGCACATCGACAATAGTTCCTCTTTTTTCTTTAATTATTTTGGCTACTTCCATTTTTTTTTGTTTTAAGATTAGAACTCGTTTTATTTAAATCCTACTGTTACAAAAATACAATTAGAAAGCTGAATTAGCGTCGGTTTTAAAAATTAAAACCAGTAAGGATAATGGTTTTAATTTTTGATGAATTAATAATGTATTACAATCAATTACCTCGATAAGTTGCATATCCATAGCTGGAAAGCGTAATGGGAACATGATAGTGATTGGCATCCTTAATTTGGAATACAACTTCTATAAAAGGATAAAAACTGTCTGTTTTTTTGTTTTTGAAATAATCTGCAACTAGAAATCTAAGTTTGTAAATACCGTTTTTAGCTTCTTTATAATTCAGAAAATCGGTAATTCGACCATTTTTATCGGTTGTTTTTTCATCAACGAAAGACCATATTTTAGTGCTTTCATCATATTTTTCTAAGGTAACCGGTACGCCAACTGCGGCTGTTCCACTTGATATGTCTAGAATATGACTAGACAATTGATAGTTGTTGTTGTTTTGCGCATAAGATGCTGTTGCGAAAGCTGTAAAAAGTAAGCTAAAAAGTAAATTTTTCATTATTATTTGTTTTTAAAATTAATGAGTTGTGATTTGAGCATCGATGATTGCTCCAGATTTAGCGATAGAATCATCATTTTCAGGACTTCCTCCGCCTGCGACTCCAATACTTCCAATTACTTGATCGTTATGCCACAACGGATAACCTCCAGACAAGAGTAAAAGTTCGGGTAGGATGGCTAAATTTTGTGTATCTGGGTTCAATCGCGCATTTCTGGATAGGAGCAATGTTGGCGTTTTAGTCGATAATGCCGTGTAGGCTTTTCTTCGAGCTGCTTCGGTGTTGTGTGGGCCAACCGTTTCGCCTCGCGTAAGCATGATGATTTGTCCTGAGGCATCGAGCACAGCAATGGTGACATTTTTGCCTAGTGCTGTAGCTGCTAATCGTGCTTGCTTTGTTATTTGAAAGGCTGCTTTTAGTGATAACTGTTCGGAAGTTATAGTGTAATTTTCTGCCGTATTTATAATTAAAGGGGTGTCGCGCGTACTTTTTTTAGTACTGATTTGTGCCATTGTAACTAGCGGAAGAAGTAGTACGAAGAGATAAGAGTTTGTTTTCATGATCAATTTTTTTACAAAATTAAAAAGGATCAGGATCTAAAACATTGTCCTATGTCAACGTTTTACAGTTTCGATTTTATTCTGCTTAAGGTAGAAGGAGAAATTCCTAAATACGAAGCGGCCATTTTATTTGACACACGTAGTAAAAAATGAGGTTGGTTGGTTATAATCCATTTAACTTTTTCCAAGGCATCAAAGCCCTGAAAACCATAAATGCGTTTTTGAGCCGTTATAAAACCTAATTCAAGAATTTCTCTGTACAGAAGTGCAAATTCAGGTAGTGTTGCTACAAGATGGTAGAAGTCAGTTCTTGAAATTACCAACAACTCAGATTTTTCTATAGTTTGTAAATATTCAAAAGCGGGTTGCTGATCGATAAAACTGGGTAAAGCCGTTCCAAAACCGCCTTCAAAAGCAAAAAAACGAGAGGTTTCCGTTCCTTCTTTGTTAATTGTAAAAAGTCTAATACAGCCCTTGTTTACAAAATAATACTGCTGGCATATTTCCTCATAACGAACCAAGATTTCATTTCGCTTTGTTTTTAAAGGTGTAAAAAAGGAACAAATCAAGTCCATTTCCTTCTCACTAATGACGGTTCTGCTAGTTATATACTTTTTTAGCCCTTCGTACATTTTACTCTCATTTGGTGGTTTGTTTTTTGAAAGTAAAGGTACAAACAATAAAGGCAATGCAAAACTCCAAATTGAAATCGTGTTGAAAAGTATGAATTAGGTAGTTATCGTGGAGTCCAGAAGAAATTTGATTTGGTGGATTTTAACTGCTTTTTTAGCCGAGATGTTATACTACATCGGAATAAATTTAAACATATTTGGGAAGTTTTTTTGGAACAAAAAATAATGAATCGAGGCCGTTTAACAATTAATTGTTTGTTAATATTTATTTTGTTTTAGATTAATTATGGTATCTTTAAAATATAATAGATTGAAGTATTAGTAGTACTCTTTATAATCCGATAACAATAAAATTTTTAATAAATAAACAATTAATTATGTCAGAGAAAAATAAAAAACAGTTTGGAGTTTGGATGGATACACATCATGCAACCATTGTTGGAAGAGAAAATGTAGATTCGGGTGATTTTGTAATATTAGGACACGAAACCGTAGACGGACAGGGTTACAACACCAGCGAAAATGCTGCCAATAATGCCGAGAGAGATTTGCTTCGCAAACTATTCAAAAACATCACAGCTCACATGCAAAATGTGGATGAATTGCATGTAACAGGAACGGGTACTGCTCAAGAACAGTTTATTAACTATTTAAAGGACACTGCGCAATATAAAAATGTGGAGACGAAAGAAAGCACTTCTAATAAGATGAGTGATGAAAGTCTAGTGGAATATGTGACAACACAATTCAACTAATTGATTTATAAATAAGGTAAACGAGGCTGTCTTTTAAAGGATAGCCTTTTTTATGGGTTCTCTTGTTTTTAATGAAAAGGCAAACAAAATGAATTCTTATTGTGCTATTTTGGTTTTTATTGGAACAACCAATACAGCCAGTATTTTTTTTAATCTTATATTAGTAAAAAAATTAAATATGCGTTTTCCAGTAGTTATCCTCGTTGTATTGAATGCAATTCTCTTCGTAAATTGCGGTGCTAAAAAAAATACTGATGTTTCATTCTTAGAATCTCAGAAAGAAAATAGCTTGAAAGCACCAAAGTTAAATGTGTTTGTTCCCCGAAAATCAAGTGCAGAACAAGTGCCTGTGTTAATTTTTGTGCATGGCGGAAACTGGAATAGCGGTCGAAAAGGAACCTATGATTTGTTAGGTAGAAATTTTGCAAGTAAAGGAGTGGTCACTGTTATCCCAGATTATACGTTGAGCCCTAACGCCACTTATGACGATATGGCAAAGCAAATTGTGTCTGTAATACAGTGGACTAAAAATAATATCAGTCAATACAATGGTAATCCCAATCAAATCTTTATTACAGGACATTCTGCTGGTGGACATTTAGGCGCATTAGCAGTAATGAATCCTAAATATGGCATTGATTCGAACAGTATTTCCGGTATTATACTCAACGATGCAGCCGGATTGGATATGAAAAATTATTTAGAAGGAAATCCACCCACCTCAAAAGACGATTATTTAACCACTTGGACTTCAAATCCCGAGCAATGGAAAGCCGCTTCTCCCATTTATTTTTTAAATAAAAATACACCGCCTTTTTTAATTTATGTTGGAGATAAAACTTACAATTTTATTAAAGTAGCGAATAGTCGTTTTTTATCGGCCATGAAGCCCTTTCAGCCAGATGTAACACCAATACGATTAAATAAAAAGCATGTCCCTATGGTAGTTCAATATTTCTATCCTTGGAGCGATAGGTTTGATGAGGTGATAGACTTTATGAAAAGCAATATAAAATAAATTTATACAATTAATGCGTAGTGAGGTAGGGTAAATTAGTTTAGAGTTGTCTTATTAGTGTAGTTATTAATCAAGACTATTGTAATAACACTAATTTAAAAATTATGAAAACAGTTAAAAGCATTTTAGTTCTAATGATTTTTTGTTTTTTACCCAAGGTGAATGCGCAAGAATCAGGATTTAATCAAGATACCAAGGTCCAAACAAAAAATGAATTATCGTATTATCAGCAAAGAGGTTTAGAGGACGCTCAACACGAGCAGCGGTTTAAAGTCAAAAGTAAAAATGAAGAACGTGTCTTTTGGAAGGAGCAAAAACAATACGAAAAGGAATTACGGAAAAATAATAGAAGAGCCTACAACGCATATCTTCAAGGTAAAAAAGAAGGTTATGCAGCGCATCACGATCATTGTGACAATCATTGCGATCACAGTGCCTACTGGTATCAAAATGCAGGGTATTACTATTATGGATACCGCCAACCACAATACGAGAATAGAACACCCAGAACTAGTGTAAATACGCAAATAGGAGTGGGAGTACCAACGGTGAAGTTGGGTATCTTTTAAAGTATACACTTAAAAGCAAATAAAAATAAATTCTAAAAAGACCGCTTTAAAAGAAATTTAAAGCGGTCTTTTTGTTATTAAAACCCAATAGACTCCTGAATTGACAAGCCACTTTGCGCTTTAATCTCTTTAGGTTTAATTCCTCGAAGCTTTGCTTCGATTTTTTTTAGCCACAGATTCAGAGATATTAAAAAAGATTATTGAAAATCTGTGAATCTGTGGCTGTTATTTCGCTAATACAACTGGGGCTCTGCCCTGAGGTAATTTATTTAATTAGTATCTAAAGCTATTTTGTTTAATGTAAAAGTCATATTCGAAATATCGGGGGTCACTTCATTAATTCTAGAGTTGGTAAAATACAAGTAGTTGTTGTAGATGCTAAAGGTATCTGCCCATCTGATTTTTTTACCTTCAACCAGCGTGTGAATACTTCCGTCTTTTTTTCGGTACATGATTTTGTTATTTTCTAAATCAGCAAAGTATAAAGTGCCATTATGATCCAAAATCATTCCATCTGAAGCTCCTGTTTTTGCTACTAATTTCACTGATTTTTCAACTTCTTTAGTAGCTCCATTGGCTAATACTTTCGTGGGTACAGAATACAAACTGTAACCCGTTAAGGCATGATAATAGAGTAATTCGTTTTTAGTATCTAATGCAATTCCGTCAGAATTAATAGTATTTACCCACTTTTTGTTGTCGAAAGTCAAATAGGATTGCTCCGCTTTTGTAGAGAAATGATTGTCTAAAACTCTACTAGATTTTCCGGAAGTCATATCCAATACAATTAAACCGGCTCTACCAGAATCTGTACAATAGATTTTATTGTTTTTTTTATCCACTCGTAAATCGTTGATGTAAGAATTAGGATAATAACTGCCTTTTTGTAATATATAAGTTTTCTCTAATTTGTTGTCAATTAAATTAAATACAAAAAGTCGAGGTGCGTCTAAAACGGCACCAAACAATGGGCTGCGCGTGTCTAATACATAAAGCATGTTTTCAAAAGCCACTACTGATTGTACACCTACAAATTTTTGATCTTCAACTGCAGTTCCAATTTCCCATGAATTCCATTCTTCATTAGGATAAGCTATTTTTTGATTGTCTTTGGTAATTTCAACCACTGAATTTTCAACGCCTTTTCTCCATCGAGGAAAGTTGACGAAAATCCGTCCTGTTGTGCTCACGGTCACACCTGTTACCTGTTGTCCTTTAAATTCAGCCACTTGTTGAACTTCTTTTGTGCGGCTTTGTATTTGCTTTGTTGTTTCAATGTCGCTTTTGTCGTGTGCTGGTTCTTTACAAGAAACAAACACTATTAAAAGGGCGAGTAGATGAAGACTTTTTTTCATTTTTTTTTAATTTTAAAAGTTGAATAGTAGCTATGAACTAGTTGATTTTATTTTGAATAGGCGCCGGATGAATAGGTCAGTTCATAACTGTGCGTGTAGATTTCGAAAACAATTCCGAAAGGATCTTGTACATAACACATTTTAAAAGGTTTCTCATTTGGATAATATTCTCGAATAGGCATTCTTTGTTTACCACCGTAAGATACAATTTTAGCGATAAGATCTTCAATGTTTGGATCTTGTATGCAAAAATGAAAAAGTCCCGTATTGAAAGGATTGAATTCTGGTGCTTCTTTAATTCCGTGAGGGAACGAGAATAATTCGATTCCTGTGCCATCAGAAGTTGCTAAATGTGCAATTTCAAATTCTTCCCAATCTTCGCCAAAAACGTCAATACACATTTGGCCGATGGCTGTTTCTTTTTCTTTTTTTACTATAGACGGTTCCATAATAATGTACCAGCCCATTACCTCTGAGTAAAACGTAACTGCTTCTTTAATAGTAGGAACTGTAATTCCGATATGAGAAAAT
Organism: Flavobacterium sp. CG_9.1; assembly: GCF_015751645.1. Classification (NCBI taxonomy): domain Bacteria; kingdom Pseudomonadati; phylum Bacteroidota; class Flavobacteriia; order Flavobacteriales; family Flavobacteriaceae; genus Flavobacterium; species Flavobacterium sp. CG_9.1. The sequence goes on along the minus strand of NZ_JADOVC010000025.1, from coordinate 22,788 downwards.
GCTTTTGGGTAATTTGTTTGAGTCGTCATGCGTTATTGGATAAGATTACAAATTTAGGCTATATTGGCATAAATAGCAATAACCTACTGTAAAGTAGTATAGTTAGTTAAAAGAGTAAAATATTTATTATTAATTGATTAAAATTTAAAATGAGCTAAAAAATTATTGTCCTCTTCATTATACAATGGGTTTAATTGGGACTAAGTGGAAACCTTTGATTTTATTTCATTTACTGGATGGCAGTTTACGTTCCGGATTACTGCAAAAGAAAATCTCTGGTATTTCTAATAAAATGTTTACCCAAACCGTAAGAGAATTAGAAAAAGATGGCCTTGTTTCCAGAAAAGTTTTTGCAGTGGTTCCTCCCAAAGTAGAATACAAATTGAGCGAGAGAGGAAGATCGCTAGAAAATATTTTACGTAGTTTGGATACCTAGGGCGTGGAAAATACTACTAATGAATTTTAGCGTCTTTTTGGATGGTATGATTGGATTAGCAATAAAGCATTGAGGGTAGGAATCGAAAATAAGCTTTTAGAAAAGAAATACACACAGATGAATAATCAATTTTCGTGATGTTCCCTCATTCAAATGACAGCTATAGTTTGATAAAATACCCATTTTAGGTTTATAAAAGGAAAGTGTGAATTATGGAACTTAACAGTATTGTTATGTAACATCAAACGTTTAAGGCAGCCCTACATTTGTAATGTGATAATTTATAACTTCACAAACACAAATAAACATGAAAATTAAAAACCTACTATCAGTCGCTGCGATCGCAATGGTTGTTTTATTTACGAGTTGTTCAAATGACGAGAGTACCCAATCTACTCCTGCACCGGTGCCTACTGTAGCTTTAACTAGTCCGCTAAATAGTGATACAAATGTTGCCAGAAATAAAGTTGTTTCTGTAAACTTTAGTGTCCAAATGGATGCTTCCTCCATTAATACTACCACGTTTACATTAAAACAATCAGGAAATCCAGTATTAGGAACAGTTTCGTATTCAGGTACAACTGCACAGTTTGTTCCTTTAACGGTACTTTCAGCGAACACACTTTACACCGCTACATTAACTACGGGAGTAAAAAGTGCAGAAGGAGTAGCTATTAGTGCAAATAAGCAATGGAACTTTACGACTACCGCTAATGTGACTGCTGGCTTAAAAGCCGTTAGTCTTGGTTCAGCAGGGAATTATGTAATTCTTGCAAAGACTACAATTACTAATGTACCCACGTCTGTGATTACAGGTGACCTAGGGTTAAGTCCTGCAGCTACATCATATATCACAGGATTTTCCTTGACAGATTTTACAGGTTATGCAAAGGCTGCTCAAGTTACAGGAAAAGTATTTGCTGCTGACATGGTTTCTCCAACATCAACAAATCTTACCACAGCGGTTGAAAATATGATTACAGCTTACAATGATGCGGCCGGACGTCCATCTCCTAATTTTCTTGAATTGGGTGCAGGGAACATTGGTGGAAAAACATTGACTCCAGGACTTTATAAATGGACTAGTGCTGTAACAGTACCATCTAATATTACCATTTCAGGATCTGCAGATGATGTTTGGATTTTCCAGATTTCAGGTGATCTAGCAATGAGTGCCGCAACAAGAGTGATTTTACAAGGAGGAGCCAAAGCCTCAAACATTTTCTGGCAAGTAGCGGGTCAAGCCTCTTTTGGGACTACTTCTCATTTTGAAGGTATTATCTTGTCAAAGACAGGAGTAACTTTTAGAACAGGAGCGTCTTTTAATGGAAGAGCCTTAGCACAAACTGCCGTAATTCTTGATGGAAACACAGTGGTACAACCGCAATAAATTATAGTAAAAAATAATGTTAAAAAGAGGTGTTCCTTTGGAGCACCTCTTTTCATATTTAGTCACCTCTCGAGGTGTAGTTTGCGGCTCTTTTGAGATGCCTCCAAAATAGGTTGTTTTCTTTCTTGATAGACATACTGTTGTTCAATTATAAGCTAAACATCGTGAAAGTAGTCGTTTAGTTTAGATGCCTCTTTATGTTTTTTGATTGGGAGATTCTACAGGCATGCGTGAGGATACTCTTATCGGCTGAGGGATCAAGTTTTGCAGTTGCTGTTGGGAAGCCCAATGATAAGAAAAATGCACAGAGGAACGTGTAATCCCTCACGACGAACACTTCCACATTATTTTAGGGCGATTAATTGTCACTTATAAATTTAGATTTGACCCTAATAATCCCTTGTAGATACAGGAAAGTTTTGTGTTGCAACCACCTTTTAATAGGAAATTCTAAATCTTAATTTATTTTTGTAATTATCTAATTTTCAAATTGTCGAATTAACCTATCTTTGCGCTCCCGAATGGTCGGGAGTAAAACGTTACTATGAAGTTTGATTTATTAAAAAAAGATCCGCTGTCTAAAGCAAGAGCGGGAAGCATAACTACTGATCACGGGGTAATTGAAACCCCAATTTTTATGCCTGTAGGTACTGTAGCCTCCGTAAAAGGGGTGCATCAACGGGAATTGAAAGAAGATATAAACCCGGATATTATCTTGGGAAACACGTACCATTTATACTTGCGCCCGCAAACGGAAATCTTGGAGAAAGCGGGTGGATTGCATAAATTCATGAATTGGGACCGTAATATTTTGACGGATTCTGGCGGATACCAGGTGTATTCCCTTTCGGCCAACCGAAAAATTAAGGAAGAAGGCGTGAAGTTTAAATCGCATATCGACGGTTCATACCACTTTTTCACACCAGAGAATGTGATGGAAATTCAACGCACCATTGGCGCTGATATTATCATGGCTTTTGATGAGTGTACCCCATATCCTTGTGATTACCGTTATGCGCAACGCTCGATGCACATGACACACCGCTGGCTAGACCGCTGTGTCAATCATTTGGAAAAAGTACCAACTAAATACGGTTACAATCAAGCTTTTTTTCCAATTGTACAAGGAAGCTGTTACAAAGATTTACGTCAGCAATCCGCGGAGTATATTGCGAATTCGAACCAGGTAGGAAACGCCATTGGTGGACTTTCAGTGGGAGAGCCAGCAGAGGAAATGTATGCAATGACCGAAGTAGTGTGTGAAATTTTACCTGAAGACAAGCCCCGTTACTTAATGGGCGTGGGAACTCCAATTAATATTCTAGAAAATATTGCCTTGGGAATCGACATGTTTGACTGTGTAATGCCGACGCGAAATGCCAGAAATGGAATGTTGTTTACCGCAAATGGAACGATTAACATTAAAAATAAAAAATGGGCTGATGATTTTTCGCCTATTGACGAAATGGCCATCACTTATGTGGATACAGAATATACTAAGGCTTATTTAAGACACCTTTTTGCAGCCAATGAATATTTGGGAAAACAAATTGCTACAATCCATAATCTTGGTTTTTATATGTGGTTGGTTCGTGAAGCCAGAAAACATATCTTAGCCGGGGATTTTAGAACTTGGAAAGAGATGATGGTGAAAAATATGAGCCAAAGATTGTAAGTGAATAGTTAAAAGTAATTAGTAAATAGTTAAAATGATTAATTACATAGGAGAGATTTTGTTGCTCGTAATCTAATAATCACTTCACTATATAACCATTTGCTAAAGAGACTATTCACTAAGGACTACTAACTAATCACTAAAAAATATGCTAACAATAATAGATAAATACATCCTAAAAAGATATTTAGCCACGTTTGCCGTGATGTTGTTGTTGTTTATACCTATTGGAATTGTTGTTGACGTATCCGAGAAGATCAACAAAATGCTGGAAAATAAAGTTCCGTTTTTAGAGATTGCACTCTATTATTACAACTTTACAGTTTATTTTGCAAATTCTCTTTTTCCTATATTTTTATTTTTATCAGTCATCTGGTTTACATCTAAACTGGCAAATGATACAGAGATTATTGCTATCTTAAGTTCGGGAATTTCATTCACCCGCTTCTTAAGACCCTACATTATTGGTGCTTCAATTGTTTCTGTCTTTGTCTTGTTAATGGGTTTTTTCGTTGTTCCTGCAGCCAGTGAAGGTTTCAACAACTTTAGATATACCTATTTAAAAGGTGGTGGAAAGGAAGCTATGCGTGGTGATAATACGGATGTGTACCGCCAAATTAGTGATGATGAATTTATTTATGTAAATAGTTTTAACACCGAATCGAAAACGGCTTTTAATTTTTCATTGGAAAAGTTTAAAGACCAAAAGTTAGTCCATAAAATTACTGCCTCAAGAATAAAATATAACATAAAGGACAGCACCTACACGATGTATGATTATACTAAAAGGACAGTAGGTGAATTGAATGATAAAATTGAAAAATTACCACAAAAAGACGCCGTTTTTACTTTTGATTTAGAGGATTTAACACCTGTTGTTTACATTGCGGAAACGTTAAGTTTGGGGAAATTGAATGCATTTATCGAAAAAGAAAAAGAACGAGGCTCGTCTAATATAAATGTATATCTCGTGGTTTTGTATAAGAAATACAGTGTTCCAGTATCGGCATTTATCCTTACTATTATTGCTGTTGCCGTATCTTCGATGAAAAGAAGAGGAGGAATGGGAACGAATCTCGCCATAGGAATTGCGCTTGCTTTTGCCTTTGTCTTTTTTGATAAGATCTTTGGAGTTTTAGCCGAAAAATCCAGTATTCCCCCTATGTTGGCCGTTTGGTTGCCTAACATTGCCTTTGGGATTCTAGCCATATATTTATTACGAAATGCAAAACGATAATTTAAAAAGTTATTTAAACCTCCATTTAATTGTTTTTATTTGGGGTTTTACGGCCATTTTAGGTGCCTTAATAAGCATCACCGCAGACGCTTTAGTTTGGTATCGCATGTTTTTTGCTGGTATTTTTCTAGCTTTGTTTTTGATCTTCAAGAAAAAATCATTTAAAATTCCGTTAAAATCTTTCTTGAAATTAATTTTTGTGGGCTTGCTTATTGCGCTGCATTGGATCTTATTTTTCAAAGCCATTCATGTATCTAACGTGTCCATTACACTTTCTGTTTTTTCACTGGGCGCTTTTTTTGCTTCTATTTTAGAACCGATTTTTTATGGTCGAAAAGTGCTCTGGTACGAAGTGTTCTTTGGATTGATTATCATCGCAGGTTTGGCCTTGATTATGAAAGTCGAAATAAATTATTTGGACGGAATGATATATGCTTTGGCGTCCATCATATTAGGCGTTTTATTTACTTTGATGAACGGAAAACTGATCGCTGATCATGATCCTTCTGTGATTTCCTTCTATGAATTTTTGGCTGGCGTGGGCTTCATTACAATTTACTTTTTATTCGAAGGTAAGTTTACTGCAGACTTTTTTATTTTGACAACTAACAATTGGATTCTAATTTTGGTGTTGGCTTCAATTTGTACCGCTTATGCCTTCACGGCCTCGGTAAAAGTAATGCAGAAATTGACCCCGTATACTGTGATGTTAACCACTAATTTGGAACCTGTTTACGGCATTGTTTTAGCCTATTTCATCCTAGGGGGAAAAGAGAAAATGAGTTTCGAGTTTTACATTGGAGCACTAATTATAGTGCTTACCGTAATCCTAAATGGTGTAATTAAACACTATCAGAAGAGTAAAACGAAAGAAGATACTCCAACTTTGTCAAAGTGAATTTTTACACATAAATAGAATATTTACCTTTTCGAACGATTTAAAATTTTATATTTGTGGTTCGAAATAAAAACAAAAACGCAAAAATCCTATGGAATATTTAGATTTTGAGCTTCCAATAAAAGAACTAGAAGAGCAGTTAGACAAATGTCTTATTATTGGTCAGGAATCAGATGTTGATGTAACGAATACTTGCAAGCAAATCAACAAAAAACTAGAAGAGACTAAAAGAAATATTTATAAAAACTTGACTGCTTGGCAACGTGTTCAACTTTCCAGACATCCAAGTCGTCCGTATACAATGGATCACGTTCGCGCTCTGTGCGGGGATACTTTTTTGGAACTTTTTGGAGACAGAGGTTTTAAAGATGACAAAGCCATGATAGGTGGTTTAGGAAAAATTGATGGACAATCGTTTATGATTGTGGGGCAACAAAAGGGATTTAATACTAAAACGCGTCAGTTCCGTAATTTTGGTATGGCCAATCCAGAAGGATATAGAAAAGCGTTGCGATTGATGAAAATGGCAGAGAAATTTGGCATTCCTGTTTTGACTTTGATTGACACTCCTGGTGCTTACCCAGGATTAGAAGCCGAAGAGCGCGGACAAGGAGAAGCCATTGCCAGAAACATATTTGAAATGATTCGCTTAAAAGTGCCTATTATTACTGTAATTGTTGGTGAAGGAGCTTCTGGAGGTGCATTAGGAATAGGGGTAGGTGACAAAGTATATATGATGGAAAATACTTGGTATTCTGTTATATCACCAGAATCATGTTCTTCTATTCTTTGGAAAAGCTGGGAATACAAAGAACAGGCTGCTGAGTCGTTGAAATTGACTTCGGCTGACATGAAAAAACAAAAATTAGTAGATGATATTATTCCAGAACCTTTAGGAGGAGCTCATTATGATAGAGAAACTGCCTTTAAAACGGTAGAGCAATATATTATGAAAGGATTTAATGAGCTGAAAGAGTTATCAACAGAACAATTAATTGCCCAAAGAATGGATAAGTACAGTAAAATGGGCGAGTACAAGGAATAAATTTTTATGAAATGAAATTTAATCCGTCTCGTTGACAAACGAGACGGATTTTTTTTGGTTATAAACAAAAAATAGTTAGTTATGAACAATTATTTGTAACAACTCAAAGACTATCTTTTTTTAATTTTCGCTACTTTCGCTTTATGGAAAACTTCAGAAATATTAATCCTGTTAAGGTTGATAAAACTACAATAATAAGCCTTGAAAAAGGAAAATTGCAACCGCAGGTTCTCGATTTAGAGGAGGCTGTGCTGGGTGCCATGATGATTGATAAAAAAGGAGTTGATGATGTAATTGACATTTTACAGCCCGATGCTTTTTATAAAGAAGCACACAAACATATATTTGAAGCTATTGTTCAGCTGTTTACAGAAACACAGCCTATTGACTTATTAACCGTTTCTGCGCAACTCAAGAAAAATGCCAAATTAGAATTGGCAGGGGGTGATTTTTACCTCATTCAGCTTACGCAAAAGATATCGTCTTCCGCACATATTGAATTTCACTCTAGAATCATTTTACAAAAATTTATTCAACGCAGTTTGATTCGGATTTCAACAGAAATTATTGAAGATTCTTATGACGAAACAACGGATGTTTTTGATTTATTAGACAGAGCCGAGTCTAAATTATACGAGGTTACACAAGGAAATATCAAACGAAGTTCAGAAACGGCCCAAAGTTTAGTTTTGCAAGCCAAAAAACGAATTGAAGAAATCGCTGGACAAGAAGGATTGAGTGGAGTAGCTACCGGATTTGATAAATTAGATAAGATTACTTCTGGTTGGCAACCAAGTGATTTAATTATCATAGCGGCAAGACCTGCAATGGGTAAAACTGCATTTGTACTTTCTATGGCTAGAAATATGGCTATTGATTTTGGAATGCCCGTTGCTTTATTCTCGCTGGAAATGGCATCGGTTCAGTTAATCACCCGTTTGATTTCTTCGGAAACTGGTTTGTCTTCGGAAAAATTGCGTACCGGAAAACTGGAAAAACACGAATGGGAACAATTGAGTACCAAAGTTAAAAATTTAGAAAAAGCCCCATTGTTTATTGATGATACGCCTTCGTTATCGATTTTTGATTTAAGAGCTAAAGCCAGACGTTTAGTTTCGCAACACGGAATCCGAATTATCATTGTCGATTATTTACAATTGATGACTGCCGGAGGAAATGGTAAAGGAGGAGGAAATAGAGAGCAGGAGATTTCTACAATATCCCGAAACTTAAAGGCATTAGCAAAGGAGTTAAATGTTCCTGTGATTGCCCTATCTCAATTATCGCGTGCGGTTGAAACGCGTGGATCCAGCAAAAGACCGTTATTATCTGATTTACGTGAATCTGGAGCGATTGAGCAAGATGCGGATATTGTATCTTTCTTATACCGTCCCGAATACTACAAAATTGACGAATGGGATGATGATGAAGCATCTCCAACTGCTGGTCAAGCAGAAATAATGATTGCAAAACACCGTAACGGTAGTATTGAAAATGTTCGATTGAAGTTTATTGGACATTTAGGAAAGTTTGATAATCTGGAAGATTACAGCGGTGGCTATGATGATTTACCATCCAGTATGAATCAGGATGACAATCCTTTTATAACTAAAAATTTACCTTCTGCTAATGATGCTTTTGGAAGTAATTTGAATGACCCAGATGATGACAGCGACGTTCCTTTTTAGAAAGTGATCTCGTTTTAAAATAAAGTATTAAAAAGCCTAAATTAGTAATCTAGTTTAGGCTTTTTAATTTTGTAATGTTAGGATGTATTTTGTTAAAACAATAAAAAATAGTAGTTTAGCTGATGATTTTTTAATTAATAAATAGAGTTAACCAAAACCAAAAAATAGATGTCACTAGAAACTGCTTCTGAAAACCAAAAACAAACAAAAACGGTAAATGCTATTCCATTAAAAACGGCACAAAAATGGGCCAAACGTTGGACTAAACGAGAAGGGAATTACAACAAACACCATCATGTGAATGCTTTTTTGATTCCAAAAGTTGATTTACTGGAAGTATTAGTAGAAGGAGTAGATGCCGTGAGAGCTTATATTGGAGTAGATGATGCAGGCGTTGAAAAATTAATGATTGTAGGAACAAAATTTAATCCAGAAACAGGAATTTATGTAGATATGATTACTGTTGGGGTTGGAAATTCAGCAGGAGCCGAAGATGACATTTATGATTTTACAGCTCCATGTCCAACCGCATGTGATCCTTCTAGTCCTATGATTCAATAAATTTTAAATGATAAATCTGTTTATAAATATTGGGTATGTTTTTTTATTAATAAATTTAATATTATTTATTAAAGGCTTTTCAATAAGAGGGAAAGCTTTTCGTGTTTTTACGTCTTATTTATTATTTGTTTTCGTGATTCAAATTACATCGGGTGTTTTTTTTAATTTTGCAATAAATAATCTTTTCCTATCTCATTTTTATTTTGTTGGGCAGTTTGTTTTTTTAAGTTTTTTTTATTTAACAATTATAAAAAATAGTTTTCAAAAAAGAGTAATAGAAAGAGGATTGGTTTTTGGCTTATGCCTTTTAGGCATTCAATATGGTTATAATCCCAGTGTGTTTTTTAGATTCAATTTGTTTGAAATTTTTGTCACTTCATTTTTACTTATCATTTTTGCAACATTTCATTTGTATAATTTATTAGGTAAAAATAAGGAGTTTTATTATGTCAATTTAGGGATTTTGATTTACTTGTCAGGAAGTACAGTTTTATTTTTAGTTGGAAATTTAATGACCTCCTTAAGCCCTAAGCTAAATAAAATCCCCTGGATCTTAAACGCAGTTTTATATATCGTATATCAAATTTTTATTCTTGTAGAATGGAAAAAAAGTTTTTCTAAAAAAGAAATCAATACTACTCTATGAAAGTAAATACGCTACAAGAAAGTGAAATAATTGAAATACTAATTTATAGTTTTAGCGTTTTTCTTTTAATGGGATTGGTTTTAGTCCTATTTTTCTATTTTTCGAGAAAGAAAATTATTCAAAAGGAATTAGAAAAAAAGGATTTAGAAATCCAGTATCAAAAAGAACTTTTAAGTGCCGTCATTATTACTCAAGAAGAGGAACGTAAGCGTATTGCACAAGATTTGCATGATGACATCAGCTCAAAACTGAATATTGTTTCACTGAACTCTCATTTATTGACCACGCCTAATTTATCTTCAAACGAGATTCATGAAATTACAGCAAACATTATCAATCTCACTGGGAAAGCTTTAGATAACTCAAGAAAAATTGCGCACGGCTTATTGCCTCCCGTTTTAGAAAAATTTGGACTTCATGCCGGTGTCGAAGAATTATGTTTGGAGTTTAGCAGTTCTAAAGCTGTAAAAGTAAATTATGAAAACAAAACTACATTTGATATCAGAGACATTGATAGACAATTGCACGTTTTTAGAATTTTGCAAGAGCTAATGAATAATTCACTTCGACATGGAAAAGCCACTAGTATCGCTGTTCTTTTTGAAGAAAGTAATGGTGTCAAAAAATGTTCTTATTCAGATAATGGAATTGGTTTTGAAATGAAATCCGACGCAAATAAAAAGGGCTTAGGAATGAAAAATATAGAAAGCAGAATTACTTTTTTAAATGGTAAAATGACCTTGGAGTCAGCAATAAATAAAGGAGTTTCGGTAGTTTTTAATTTTTAAAAAATGAGTAAAACTATAAAAATAATACTGGTGGATGATGAGATTCTTTTTAGAAAGGGAATTTCATTTTTGTTGAGTCGTGAAAAAAATATTGATATTATTTTTGAAGCTGCTGATGGAGAAGAACTAATTGATTTTCTTCAAAACAACAGAAATAATCATCCAGACATTATAATCATGGACTTAAAAATGCCAGGAATAAATGGTGTTGAAGCGACAAAGATTATACATGCGGAATTTCCAAAGCTTAAAATTATTGCTTTAACGAGTTATAATTCTAAATCTTTCGTTGCAAATATGATAGATGTAGGTGCTGTTTCCTATCTAATAAAGAACGCGACACCTTTGGAATTGATAACTACTATAAATGAGGTTGCCTTAAAAGGATTTTATTACACAGATGATGTCATGAAAATTATCCAAGATGATGTCCTGACCTCCAAAAAGACAAAAAGTATTTTTGATAATAACTTTCTAACTACTCGAGAGATGGATGTGCTTAAACTCATTTGCTCTCAAAAAAGTACAATTGAAATTGCAGAAGACCTTTTTATAAGCCCACGGACCGTAGAAGGACATCGGAATAATCTACTATTGAAAACCGAATCCAGAAATATAGCCGGATTAGTAGTCTATGCGGTTCAAAATGAAATTATGGTATTTGATCTTTAATAGTAGGAGTTAAAAAATAGTGTTGTTCCAGAAAGATAAGTTAAGATACATTGCCGATTTTTTCTATTTTTTCTGTGTTTTTGAACTGTATTGTATATCCTTTAAAGTCCGTTTTTAAAGTCCTTCTTAATAAGTTTTTAACTGCGCTCATTCCACCAAAATCACGAAAATATAACAATAAAAATTTTGATGTTCTAACTAATTTCAAGGTAGAATCCATTTGAGTTTCTGAGTGAATGAAATCGTGGGTAACCTGTTTTAACTGTTTTTCTATATTTTCACAATCATAATAGTCAATTAAAGTATTTTCTAATGTAATACTCCGTAATGCAAAGTGAATTCGGTAGTCTAACTGATTTACAGATAGCATTTTTATTGCATTAGAGTAAAATGGATTGGTAAAAAATCCAAATCCTAGTTTAAATTTTAATTTCCGTAAAATACCATGCTCAATATCATCTAATGAAAATTGAGATCGTGCAATTTTTATTCTTTTCCATTTGTAGATAGAGAGATGATCTGGCGTATCTTTTGAAATAATAAGGTAAAACGCATTATAAATATTAATCCAAAAAGTCTTTTTCAAATCATCAGTGTCTAAACTCTTCTCTAGTTTGGATTGCCGAATATAAAAGAGTTGTCTTCTCAGCGAACTTGTATCTTCCTGAGATTTAGCAATCAGTAGAATTTCCTGTGACAGAGAAGTATGATAATTTTTCAAAATATTTTTTTTTAAATCAACTATAAACTAAGTTGTTGATAGCAAAGAGTGTAAAAGAGGATGATGAGAATTACTAAAAAACATAATCCTATTTTTTTTAATACATTCATAAGATTTAACGGGTCGTTGTTTTCGTTTGAATTCATTGTTAAATATTTCATGGTGGATGATTAAGGGATATCTGCAAATTTATATTTTAGATATAGTTTGGCTATGCGTATTTTTACGTGTTTTTACTTTTAAAGTCGCTTTAATAGTTGATTTAAAAGTTAAATTTTGATTATTTGAAGCACGTACTTTCTATCTTTGATTTATATAAACTATTCTACTATGTTCAAAAAAATTATATGTCTTTTAGTTTTTCTATCGGTAATAGCTGCTAAAGCCTCTTTTCTTTTGGTTCCAATGGATGAAAGTACGCAGCAAAATCACTTAAAAGCATATGGGATTACCTTTTGGTGTTTGGAGAAGAATTACAAAGCGAGCTGGTTACTAAATTACCGCGGTGGATCTTTTTTGCTTCCTGATGCCATGGAAATTCGAAAGGAATGCCAGATTCGGGGAGTTAGTTTTGAGATTATCTCAGATGCAGAACAAGTTTCAATATCAAATGAAATCGCTAGTCCTTCACAGAATATGGAATCCGTAGTATTGGAAAAAGCACCTAAAATTGCTGTGTATACACCCAAGGGAAAACAACCTTGGGATGATGCAGTCACATTAGTTTTGACCTTTGCCGAAATTCCTTTTACCCCTATATATGATGAGGAAGTGTTGAGCGATCAGCTGCTACTTTACGATTGGTTGCATTTGCATCACGAAGATTTTACAGGACAATATGGAAAGTTTTATGGGGCTTATAAAAATGTGCCATGGTATATCGAGCAAAAGAAAGAGGCCGAATCATTGGCTACGAAATTAGGCTACTCAAAAGTATCGCACGAAAAAGGAGCTGTAGTCAAGAAAATTAGAGATTTTGTAATTGGAGGAGGATTCATGTTTGCTATGTGTTCTGCAACGGATAGTTTTGATATCTCTTTAGCTGCAGATGGTGTTGATATTTGTGAAGCCATGTTTGATGGAGATCCAAGTGAGGGAAATTACCAAGCTAAAATGAACTATGGTAGTTCTTTTGCCTTCAAAGATTTTACTTTGGAAAGAAGGCCTGAGCAATATGAATTTTCGGATATTGATATGACTTCAAAAAGGCGAGTACCAATGGAGAAGGATTATTTTACTTTGATGGAATTTTCTGCAAAGTGGGACCCAATTCCAAGTATGTTGTGTCAGAATCACACCCAGTTGGTGAAAGGATTCATGGGACAAACTACTGCATTTGATGCTTCTTTAATAAAGTCCAATGTGCTGTTGATGGGTACTTGCGAGCTGAATGGTGAGGCACGTTACATTCATGGCCAAAAAGGGAAAGGCATGTTCACCTTTTATGGAGGACATGATCCAGAGGATTTTCAACACCAAGTTGGCGATGCACCCACAGTTTTAGATCTGCATGCTAACTCACCGGGTTATCGCTTGATTTTAAATAATGTTCTGTTTCCAGCTGCTAGAAAGAAAAAGTTGAAAACATAGTATGTAAAATAAAATAGTAATGTTGCGTTTTTAATTTTGGTGAAAGCGAAATGTTCCGCCAGTAAAATTGGCAAAAATGCCAGCAGGTTAGTTTCAGAATGAAAGCATTAAATAATAGTTTACCATGCTAATTTTAAAAATAAAAGCGACTTTTCACAGTCGCTTTTATTGGTAATAAGGAATTCTTTTAAATAATTCCGTGCTCGTTTTCTTTGTCTAAATATTCTTGTACGATTTCAATTGCGTTGGCAACTACGTCGCTCAAAGCGGTAATAAAACTTCCTTCCTCAGCACTATTTATGGCGTGTTTAATGGCTTCCGTCTCTTTGGGAATTATCTCATAGGTTACTGATTTTCCAGAACTCTTTATTCCTTCTAAAATTAATTCTATAATCTCGTCTTCCGTTCTTCCTCGCAGGTATTTTTCTTGTCGGATGATAATGTGGTCAAACATTCGGGCTGCGATATTGGCACATTCTCTGATGTCCTCGTCACGTCGATCCCCAACACCAGCTATGATTCCAATTTTTTTGGTCGCATCTACACTTTGCAGGTATTCTTCAACACCTTTGTAGCCTGATGCATTGTGAGCAAAATCGATAAGGACTTTAAACTTTTTGAATTCAAAAATATTCATCCTTCCTGGAGTTTGTGCGGCACTTGGAATAAAAGTTTGTAGCGATAAACTAATATCTTCTGTTTTAAAACCCCATAAATAACTGGCTAAAGTTGCCGCAAGCACATTAGCGATCATGAATTTTGCCTTTCCACCTAAAGTTAGTGGAACGTGAGTGGCGCGCTCAATTCGAATTTTCCATTCTCCTTTTTTGATAGTAATGTATCCGTTTTCATAAACGGCAACGGTTTTTCCTTCAGCACAAAGCTTTTTGATGAATTCACTGTCCTCATCCAAACTAAAATAAGCGACATTGCAGTTCAGGTCATTGCCTAATTTCACACAATGGGGATCATCACCGTTTAAAACAGCCCATCCATTTTTTCTGATACTTTTTACTACAGTGGCTTTTACTTTTGCCAAATCCTCTAAAGTATGGATGTCACTGATACCTAAATGATCTTCCTGAATATTAGTGATAACTCCAATGTCACAAAGACTAAAGCCCAAACCAGAACGCAGAATTCCGCCTCTCGCTGTTTCCAAAACGGCAAATTCTACTGTTGGATCTCGTAATATATATTCAGCACTAAGAGGTCCTGTAGTATCTCCTTTTTCCATCATGTGGTTTTGAACATAAATCCCATCTGAGGTAGTGAATCCTACTTTAAAACCATTATTTTTCACAATATGGGCTAAAAGTCGGGTGGTGGTGGTTTTACCATTCGTTCCTGTAACAGCAATAATAGGAATTCGACATGATTTTCCGGGGGGATACAGCATGTCAATTACTGGGGCGGCAACATTTCTAGGTAATCCTTCAGAAGGTGCGAGATGCATCCTAAACCCTGGAGCTGCATTGACTTCCAGAATTACACCACCATTTTCTTTTAAAGGTTGTGTTAGATTTTCAGCCATTATATCGACTCCACAAACATCGAGTCCAATTACTCTTGAAATTCTTTCAGCAAGAAAGATATTTTCCGGGTGCATCATATCAGTAACATCTACAGAAGTTCCACCAGTACTTAAATTGGCAGTAGATTTTAGGAAAACAATTTCACCAATTCTTGGAATGGTTTCCAATGTATAGTTTAGTTTTTCCAATAAATCTTCAGTATCCCTGTCAACATCGATTTGAGTCAATACATTTTCATGTCCATATCCTCTTCTTGGATCTAAATTAGTAGTCTCAATTAATTGCTGAATAGTATCCGTTCCATTTCCTATTACATGAGCAGGAACTCTTTTTGCGGCAGCCACGAGTTTATTATCGATAACCAATATTCTAAAATCGAAACCGGTTATGAACTTTTCGACAATAACACGTTTGCCATACACTTGTGCAAAAGACAACCCTGAAACAGCATCTTCCCAATTGGTAACATTTATAGATGCTCCTTTTCCATGATTACCATCCAAAGGTTTTAATACAATGGGATAACCAATCTTTTTTATAGTTTCAGCCAGTCCTTCTTCGTCAGTACAAATGCTTCCATTGGCAACAGGAATAGAAGCCATGTCTAACATTTTTTTTGTTTGCTCTTTGTTACAAGCAATATCAACGGCAATGCTGCTGGTTTTACAGGTGATTGTTGCCTGAAAACGCATTTGATTAACTCCATATCCAAGTTGTACTAAAGAATTTGTTCCAAGACGTATCCAAGGTATATCTCTGGAAACAGCTTCTTCTACAATACTTCCCGTACTGGGTCCAAGTCGCACACGTTCGCGAATTTCACGCATTTTCTGCAAGTCGGCATTCAAATCATATTCTGTTCCTGCAATTAGGGCTTCGGCAATGGCAACTGATGATTCTGCAGCAAAGAGACCCACATTTTCTTCGGTATAACTAAAAACGACGTTGTATGTTCCAAGAGTTTTCGTTTCTCTAGTCCTTCCAAAACCGGTTTCCATTCCTGCAAGAGATTGAATTTCAAGGGCAATATGTTCGATTACATGTCCCATCCAAGTCCCGCGTTCTACTCTTGAAAAGAAACCGCCACGGCAACCTTCAGAACAACGGTGTTCAATCATTGAAGGAAACATAGCTTCAATTCGTTCTTTGAAACCGTCTATTTTATTGGTTGGAAATTGTTCCATTTCCTCCAAATCCAAACGCATTTGGATTAATTTTTTTCTTTGAATACTCCAGATATTCGGGCCACGAAGGGCTTGTACTTTGATTATTTTCATAAAATGGAAAAATTATTACTTATATAAAAAATGGTTGAATTTAGAAGTGTAGTTCCAAAGTATCAACCTGTATTGATTTGAAAAAAAGTAAAGTACATTCTATTCAATCCATCTAAATGCACTACACTGCTCCTAAATTAAAGTTTTTTAGAATAGGAATCAAAATTTATTTTTAAAATCAAGTGAAACGCTTCGCGTGATTTGTTTAGCGTACCCCAATTGTTTTTTTTGAATGAATTTTATGATTCAGGACTAATTCATAAAAAGTAAAATTTTACACGAGGTTAAATGCCTTTAAATTCAATGTCAAATCAAGTAATATAGGGCAGTAAATAACGTAAAGACTGTCTAAGATATAATCTTTTGTAAGTGCTATCATTGCTAAATAATTAAAAAAAAACGCAACTTCAAAGGCTCTTTTTATCTTTTTGGTTATTTTTACCAAATGAATATATTAGGAAAACTTATAATAATAGGTGGTGCGGTAGATAAAGGGAGTTTTACAGAAACCAATTTAGATAAAAATGCAGCAAACAACTTAAACTTCTTTGAGGCTGGCATTTTAAAAAGAATCATAAATGAATCTAAACACAAAGAGAAATCACGGATAGAAATTATCACCACAGCTTCAGTTATACCAAAGGAAATCGGTCCTGAATATGTGAAAGCATTCGAGTACTTGAATGCTAAGAACGTAGATATACTTACGATCGAGAGACGAGAGCAAGCTGCTGATGAAGAGGTTTTGGCTCGGTTAAAAGCAGCAGATATTGTGATGTTTACAGGAGGAGATCAATTGCGATTATCATCCATTCTTGGAGGGACTCCTTTTCATGATATTTTATTGGATAAATACCATAATGAGGAATTTATTTATGCAGGAACTTCGGCTGGAGCTGCGGCAGCATCTAATAACATGATTTATCAAGGAAGTAGTTCAGAAGCTTTATTGAAAGGAGAAGTGAAAATCTCTAGTGGACTGGGATTAATAGATGGTGTGATTATCGACACCCATTTCGTTCAACGTGGCAGAATTGGCAGACTTTTTCAAGCTGTTGTTGGCAACCCTAGAATACTTGGAATAGGTCTTGGAGAAGATACGGGTTTGTTGATTACTAATAATCGAGAAATGGAAGCAATAGGTTCTGGCTTGGTCATTTTAGTTGATGGTCGCGAAATAAAAGATACTAATTTAACAAAAGTTGAATTAGGGCAGCCTATATCCATTTCACATTTAGTGACTCATGTTATGAGCAAATTTGATACTTATAACCTTGAAACGCATAAAATGCACATTCAATCCTCCCATTATTTGTAATAGTTAAAAAGTACCGATTTAAAATTTTCAATCAATTATGAAGCTAATTATTCATGGTGGTTTTTTTTCAGAATCATCAACCAACCCCGAAACTAAAGTTGCTAAACAAACAGCATTAGAACGAATTGTTAAAGATTCCTATGAATTTTTAAAATCACATTCAGCTTTAGAAACCGTAGTGCATGCTGTCACACTTCTCGAGGATGATGAGTTGTTTAATGCGGGAACGGGTTCTCAAATACAAAGCGATGGGGAAATTAGGATGAGTGCCGCCATTATGAATGGCGATACGCAGAGAATGAGTGGTGTAATTAATATTGAAAAGGTTAAAAATCCAGTTCAGGTTGCTCAAATATTAATGCAATATGATGATAGAGTTTTGGGTGGAAGTGGCGCTACCAGTTTTGCAAGAGTACATGGTTTTCCTGCTTTTTCAACTGAAATTACACAACGTCGAGTGGAATATGAGGCGAAGCGTAAAGCAAATGGAATAGGAACGGTTGGATGTGTGGCTTTAGATTCAAATAATAAAATTGCAGCAGCTACTTCAACAGGAGGTAAAGGTTTTGAAATTCCAGGTAGAATCTCCGACTCGGCAACTGTAGCAGGGAATTATGCGAATGCATTTTGTGGCGTAAGTTTAACAGGCGTAGGCGAAAATATCGTTAGTAATGCTACCGCAGCAAAAATTGTAACGCGCGTTTCAGATGGTTTTTCGTTACAGGAAGCCTTTACTAAAACTTTTAGCGAACTTAAACCCTATGATGGTTTTGCCGGAGCGATTGCAATTGATGGTCAGGGAAATATGTGGCATCAGGATTCTCATCCTAGTATGGTTTTTGCCAGTTTTGATGGAGAAAATTTTGAAGTTTTCGACTAATACTCTTTGTTTAAAGAGCGTTTTACGTAGTGTGTCAATTCAAAGAAAATTCAAACCAAATTGGTATATGATCCGAAATTATTCTGGCCTCCTTTAACGTTGAAAAATTCTCGTAAAAGTGAATAATCCCCGAATTTAACGTATTGATTTTTGAAGATTTGAAATAGATATTGTCAAATTCCGAAGCGAGGCAATTGTCTTTTTTACATTCTTGTTTCAGTGACGTTTTCTGGTCAATTAGAAGTGACTCATAGCCCATTTTCTTCAAAGGAATAAAAACCGTATGCGATTGTGGACAATTAAAATCGCCGGTAAAAATTAAATTTAAAGTGGCGTATTCCTCCGGCAAAAATTTAAAGTATTTAATCTCCGTTTCAGGCTGTCTCTTTTGAGTAATGGCATGATAGTTAACTATTGTAAATTGTTTGCTGTCATATTGAAAGGTACAAAAATAGGGTTCACGGTCGATTTCCAATTGGTATTTTTTTTCCAGCCACGCTTTACCTATCTTTTTTACCTTACTCGTTTTCCATAGAAAAGCATAGCGTTCCGTTTTATAGGCGGTACTGCTAGTTGGATCACTAATTACGTAATCCCATTTGGCTCCTTTACGATTGAGTTCGTCTGCGAGCCTTGCTACTGCTTGTGGACCACCATGACCCGCTACCACTTCTTGAATAGCGATAATGTCATAATTTTTCATTGTATTGGCAATGTAGTTTATGCTTGCTTCTGATTTTGATTTGCCAAAGTTTTCAATGTTCCAAGAAAGAAGTTTGGTTTGCGAAAATCCAGAACAATACATTAGGAAAAGCAGGAGAGAAAGGAGCGATTTCATTTAATTGGAGGTACATATAGTAATATTCAAATTAACGCTTATTGTTTGATAAAAAGAAAATCTAAAGCCTTTAGTTTTTATGAAAATTTGTTTGAGCATTTTTGCCAAGACGGTAAAGCAAGTGAATGCGGTTGCTAAAAACTATGTTATAAAAATAACTGGAACTTGCTGTTTTTAATTGTCGATTCGGTAGTTATAAATTTGCTTCCGAATGTCGCTTATAATATCTAAAGTTTCGTGTTTTAGCTTTAGCGGGACTTTTTTTGTAAAGAAAACACCGTTTTTTAAACGTATTTTTAATGCATAACTTTTATAGTCATTCATTTTTACAATAAAGGTAACAATAAGTAGTGGTGGAAGAAAAAGCATTATTTCAAGGGATAAGTATAAAAGGCACAAAGTCGCAATTATAATTAAAAATAAAAATGGTACAAGTTCAAGTAGCGAGGGAAATTTATGAACAGAAATATAGATCTCATCTAATTCAGAAAATAAGATTGCTTTTTGGTCCTTATTCCTAGAACTTAAAATAAGTTTATTTTTTTCTAAACTTAGTTCATCGAATGTGTACTTTAAATTCATTTTTAGTATTGGAGTTGTTGAGTAATTTTGGTATTTTTTGATTTGCGGAAAATCCTTATTTTAAAGTTTTTAAAATCTCTTTTTTTATCGGCTCTTCCAGATGTTATAGACTAAATAAATAATGCATGTTGCACCCAAAATCATTACTGCTATTTGTATAGAAAAGAATAGGTTAATAGTTAAAAACGGGAATGTATTCATGTTTATTTTTTCACTTTATTTAAACGTTAGGTGTTGTTAATTTTCTTATTTTACCTAGCTGTATTATTTTAATATACTCTCACTAGTATTTTTGCGATACATCATTTTGCCTTTTTTGTTTCTAGAATATATAATGCTTTTTATAGTATCAGTTTCGTGCTGAATGAAAGCAGGTTTTGGAGTTTGATAAAATATACTGGAATCCTTAAATTTTTTATCTTTTTCTTCAAGCACATCATTTTCGTTAGTATTGTTCATAATCAAATCTGGTGCATCTACTTTAATATTAGTTTTGATATAGGTGGATTCCTTTTTGGGGATATATTTTTTTTTTAGTGGAAGAGCAAATAATGCAATAAATATTAATACAGTTACAACAATAATTTTTCTCATGTCTTTGTTATTCACAGCAGGCGTTAACTATTTTCAATTGAATTCTCAAGATTTTTTGTAATTGCTTTTCCTTTAGTAATCCTTTTTTTTGTGCTTTACTCAGCCTCTTACTCAAGCTTTCGGATTTGGCTTTTAAATAAGGATATCTTGTTGTGGAATTAGAATTTCCTTTCAGTGCTTTTTTATAGTGCTTGATGTACTCTTTTATGTAATTATCATAATCGTTTATTGTATTAGTCCATTTGTCAGGTATACTTTCCTCTTTTCTTATTTTTGACAGGTGCAAGGGTGATTTTGTTTCGTTTTGCTTCATGTTCTATTTTTGTTAGAATATTGGAACACATCAAAATTAGTAGTACTAAATCGGTTTAGTTTACGGGTAACCGTATTGCAGTAAAAATAAAACACATTGATTTAGTATAAATAATATAAAACACTGTAAATAAGTGTTTTATATTTATAATTATTTAAAGTACTCTTTTTATCCAGTTGCTAGCAATCCAATCTGACAAGTGAGCGCTGCAAACGGCGTGTTCTAAATATGGATGTTGTAAAAATGTTTCTACTTTTTGAAAATTAGCCTTAGTTTGAGCAACATTATAATTTTCTAAAAACGCATTGCAAAAATCAGTTACATTCTTTTCATCTGTTTTATTGACGTAATTTAAATCAGGGGTTTCATGATTTTTGTTACTATCAACAGTTGTGGAATATCCTGAAAATGCTAAGTCATTTGTAGTAAAACGTGTCATTTGTATTTGATTTGGGTTTGAAGTCGTAAACCTAATACCTTTTAAATCTAGTTCTTTACGGAATGCCGTAAAGCATTTTTTTTATTGTACCATCAGATGTAATGGTATTTGAAGCAACAACAGAGCTGTTCCTAAACAGTAATGAAATAAAACCAAAACCAGGATAGCATTGCATAATTTATCTTCTAAAGATTTTAAACTAACCCTAAATCCTTAGTAATGGCTATTAAATGAACATTATTGTTGGCTTTAAAATAAACTTTTAGTTTGTTTATGCGTTTTTCTAAACTGCTATTGCCATTAGGAATAATTCCAGAATCTTTGAATTCAGTAGAAATATCCTCTACAGTTAATCCTTTGGATAAAGATTTTAACAGAGAAATATCATAGGATTCAATTTCAAAAAGGGTTTTGTCTCTTAAAGTTAGTGCTAGCTCGTTTGAAATTTTAACTTCTTCATTGTCATAGATGCGTTGAATTGCTGTTTGAAGTTCCTCGATGCTATCTCTCCCTTTGCAGACGTAGGCGTTAATTCCTAAATTATTAAAGAGTGATTTTATACGGAAAGACTTGTCTTCAATGGAAAATATGATGGTCTTGATATCGGGTTGTATTTTCTTTACCGCTTCTATAAGTTCTTCGCCGGAGGTCAATTTATCCTCCCGATGATCACTTTTAAATGATAAATCACTAATCATGAGGTCGTAAGGTGCATTATCATGAATGGCTTTTTTGATTTTCAAAAAGGCATCATCACAGTATTTTGTGCTATGAATTTCTGCTATAGAAAGTTTTTCTAACGCTTGAACTACTGCGACACTGATTGTATCTAAATCTTCGGCAACTAAAACTTTGTTAAACATAATAATGTCAGTTATTTAGGGAATGTGATTTTTGTTTTAAATCTTTTGTTGGATTCAGTATCAAAAGTAATCGTTCCTTTTATAACTAGAATACGGTTTCCCACATTGTGTAGTCTATTTTTTAAATTTATTACTTCAAATGGGAGTCCGACCCCGTTATTACTGGACTTTATTTGTGATTTATTTTTTCAGTTTTTTTGAAAGTGAGGGCAATTAAACTACACTTACGGTGTTTTTTATGTTGAATAATAGCTATTGGAGGATACGAAATAGTATGTTTTTTTTAGTTTCTTGAAGAATGGAGCAATTGATAACATCTAATCCCTACGATCGTTAGTTTTGGAATCTGTTTTAAACCACGACAGCATTTCTTTTAGATTCGATACAAACAAAATTCCGGTTTCTATGCTACTGTCTTCTTTGGAATTATTTCGTTTTTTATTGTAGATGGTATCCAGATTGATGACTATGATTTCTTTATTGTTAGCTGTCGGTAAATCCTGTGTTTCAACAAAATCCATAGTCTTATTTACCTCATTTGCCAATGTTCCATGAGGTTACTTCACAATTCTGATTTTAGTAGTGTAGGCAGTTTTAATTTTTCTATTTTGTTTTTGGCAATAAGATAGATGTAAACAAAAAGTCCGATCACATTTATTCAAGCTACAGCAGAGTATAATTGTAAATTTCGATTTTTTTCCTATTTGTGTATATTCCAGTCATGATGTGCCACTAATTCCGGTCATGATGTGCCACAAAATAATGAGCTAATTTCTGTTCAAATTTACATTTTTTTATTGAT
>NZ_JADOVC010000024.1:0-56826 GCF_015751645.1 Flavobacterium sp. CG_9.1 | reverse complement strand
CAGGGAAAAGAATTAATTTTCTTTTCTTTGTTCTGAAAAAATATTTCATCTTCATTTGCGATTCCTGACTCTCGCATTTATTAATTGAATTCAAGTTCTTTTTGAATCTAGTTTAGAAAAAGAAGCAAGCGATTTACAGAGTAACTTATTAAAATTTCAATTAAAACCAAAAAAAACAACCCAAATAAGTTTTATTGTGAGTGATGAAAAAGGGCTTACTACCAAGAATATTGAAGTTAAAAAACCTAAAGTAAATCTAGATCTACATTATAATGATGATTTCAAAAATATACATCAGTTAATTGTTAAGAATTTAAAAAAAAGAGATACTAAAGGTTTATATTTATTTCATGGATTACCTGGTACAGGAAAAAGCACTTATATAAAATACTTAATCCATCAACAAAATAAGAAGGTAATTTTTTTATCTCCTAAAATTGCGGGTAATTTAGATGATATGTCGTTTACCAAGTTTATACTAGATAATCCAAATTGTGTTTTGGTTATAGAAGATGCAGAGGATTTAATACTTTCAAGAGATAATCATCATAATTCCAGACTTTCATTCTTACTGAACTTGACAGATGGTCTACTTGCAGATAGTCTAGGGATTCAAGTAATCGCTACATTTAATACTGATTTAAAAAATATAGATATGGCTTTACTTCGAAAAGGGAGACTAACTTCAATTTATAATTTTAAATTACTTGCAACAGATAAAACTAACGTGCTTTTGGAAAAGTTGGGTCATGATATTGTAGTAGAGAATTCCCTATCATTGGCGGATATATTCAATTTTAGAACGGATCTAAATTATCAATCGATAGCAAGAAAAGCTGTTGGTTTTGGGAATTGATTAGATAGTTCAAAAAATATTGCTAGTATATCATATATTTGGATAATATTAAAAAATTAAAAATTTGCTTCAAAAACTTTATTAAATAATTATATAAAAAACATCTTTATGACTAATCCAGAAAATAACAAGCAGACACACGAATCTGACTCTTCAGTACAAAGAAAAGTTGAATCACAAGTAAAAATATATCTTCACAAGAAACATGGTTGGAACCTTTCTGCAAACAAAAGAGAATATAGCTCAAAGTATGAATTAGATTTCTGTGATCTTG
This sequence comes from Flavobacterium sp. CG_9.1, assembly GCF_015751645.1. Taxonomy (NCBI): domain Bacteria; kingdom Pseudomonadati; phylum Bacteroidota; class Flavobacteriia; order Flavobacteriales; family Flavobacteriaceae; genus Flavobacterium; species Flavobacterium sp. CG_9.1. The sequence continues at coordinate 55,696 of NZ_JADOVC010000024.1, read as the reverse complement.
AGAACAAAATTATGGGTGAAATTTATGCTGGAATTGACAAAGTGAATCCAGCTCAAAAAAATAAAGTAAAAGCCGATCTTTTAAAACTTATTGCTGCTGAAAAGGATTTTGGAAATAAATGGGAAAAGCATTATGTATTTGTTGATAAAAATGTAGAGAAAGCTTTTATAGGTGATAGCTGGCTCGGAGAGGCTATAAAATCATTTGAGATTAAGTTGTCAACTGTTTCTTTATCAGATTTAGAGCCAGGTATTGAAGCGGAATTGCGTGCGGCAAAAGCAAAGCAACAAAGGGGAAATCAAACTAAGTGAAGGCCAGATCTCAGAAAAAAATGAAAGAATAATGTCTAAAAAGCAATTTATAAAACGGCACCATCTTATTATAAACAAACTGCGATCCAATCCTTGTTCGTTTAAGGATTTACTTGAGTATTTAGAAAAGCATTCAATAGATTGCGAGGAGAATTATGTGATTTCAAAACGTACTTTTGAACGTGATGTCCAAGAGATAGGAGAAATTTACAATATTGATATTGAGTATTCCCGTTCGAATAATGTGTATCAAATTGTACAAGATGCCAACGAAGGAAAAACAGATCGATTAATTGAATCATTTCAAATATTTAATGCATTAAATATTTCTGATTCTCTTTCAAATCATATTATTATTGAAAAAAGAAGATCAGTAGGAACTGATAATATGCATGGTTTACTGCATGCTATAAAAAACCAATTTATAATTGATTTTACTCATGAAAAATTTTGGAAAACCAATAACGAAATAAAGATTCGTACTGTTTATCCGTTGGCTTTGAAAGAAGCTAGAAATCGTTGGTATTTGGTTGCTAAAGACTCTAAAGATGGTATTTTTAAAACTTTTGGATTAGAACGAATTACAAATATGCAGATAACAAGTAAAAAATATCCATATCCAAATGATTTTGATGCTAATGAAAAATTCAAATATTCTTTTGGAATAATTACAAATGAAATTCAACCTGAAAAAATTAAACTTTGCTTGTCACATGATCAAGCCAATTATGTGAAGACATTGCCATTGCATTATTCTCAAAAAATAGTGGAAGAAACCGTTAAAGAATGTATTATCGAATTGCACTTGAGTCCAACGGTAGATTTTATCATGGAACTTTTATCAATGGGTTCCGAAATGGTAGTTCTCGAGCCAGAATCACTTAAAATAAAAATCATTGAGACACTTGAAAGAAGTTTAAATAATTACAAACCTCTTTAATGCAGACTACATCTTCAAATAAAAATCCTTAGTCAAGCCAATGTATTCTGGAGTATAGATATGTCTAGCGGTTTCAATAACTAGTTCATCAATAGAGAAATCAACTTCTTTTTTTCGGCTAAAAGCCAATAAGCTACGTTTGATTTCTGTGGTTGGAATGCCTTTTACGCGAGTGATTTTCATGGGGTACAACTCATATTCTTTGGCTATAGCCAAAAATCGATCTTCCTCTTTGAACGGAATGATTACTGAAAAAATACCATTTTCAGACAATAATAAATCAGCAGCTTCAATTAAATCCTCAAAAGGCATCGCATCTTGAAAACGGGCTAAATCGCGTTGTTCGTTTTCTGTTTTGTAATCTTCGCTGTAAAAAGGGGGATTAGAAATAATTAAATCATACTCATCTTCTGGTTCTTCTACAAACTCATCTAAACCGGCATGGAAACAAAATAAGCGGTCACTCCAAGGGGAGTTTTCAAAATTATCTACGGATTGTTCATAAGCTTCTCCGTCAATTTCTAGCGCGTCAATTTGCTCTGCATTGGTTCTTTGTGCCAACATTAAGGCTATGATACCTGTTCCTGTACCAATATCTAATATGCCGAAAGGATTGTTCGTTATTGGCGTCCAAGCACCTAGCAATACACCATCAGTACCAACTTTCATGGCACAACGATCCTGTTCGATAGTAAATTGTTTGAATTGGAACAAAATGATTTTAGATTGAGGATTAACGATTGCAGATTGCAGATTTTTTTTAATAGAATACTAAAAACTGAATACGGATCACTTTTCTAGATGATTAGCGATTGGTGATTGCGTATTTGTTAGACTGAGCACTTTTTTTATAAGTACATCTCAATCAATCCTTCTGGTAAATCCATGATGACTTTCTTATTTTCTCTGTCAATTTTCACAAGAAAATGGTCAATCATAGGAATGAGGATTTCTACTTCGCCATTAAGTACTTCAAAAAGAGGTTGGGCAGTAGTGTCATTTATGGATTGAATTTTTCCAACAACGCCTAAGCGTTTGTCTTCAACTTCAAATCCTATTACTTCGTGGAAATAGAATTTGTTACCAGTAAGTTTTGGTAACATTTTTAAAGGAAGGTAGATTGCGTTCCCTAGTATAGCATCTGCATCTTCTTCAGTATTCATGTCTTCAAAACGAATTCGGAGGAAATCGTTTTTGTGCAGGGAACTGGTTTCAATAAAAAAAGGAACCAAGTGTTTGTTGCATTCAACAAACACTGATTCCAAGTTTTCGTATAACTCTGGTTCGTCCGTGTCTAAATAGGCAAGAACTTCCCCTTTGAAACTAAATTTTTTAGCGATTTTACCTAAGTAGAAACAATCTTCTTTACGCATCTTCGCTTCTTAAATTATGCTTCAGTAGTTTCGTTATTTTCTTCTGCAGCAGGAGTCTCTTCAGCCGAAGCTTCAACTTCTTCCTCTACAGCTGGATTTGCAGCGGCAATCGCATCTGCTTCAGCTTGTGCAGCTGCAGCTAAACGTTTTGCATTTACATCTTGTTCTGCTTTGAAAGCTTTAGCTTTAACATCAGCTTGCGCCTTAGTTAAACCATCTTTTTTAGCATCAACTGTTCCTGTTTTTGCTTCTAACCAAGTCGCTAATTTTGCGTCAGCTTGTTCTTGAGTTAAAGCTCCTTTACGGATACCACCATCAAGGTGATGTTTCAATAAAGCTCCTTTGTAAGAAAGAATTGCTTTTGCGGTATCAGTTGGTTGAGCACCATTGTGCAACCATTTTACTGCGCTATCAAGGTTCAAGTCGATAGTTGCTGGGTTTGTGTTTGGATTGTAAGTACCTATTTTCTCTAAGTATTTACCATCTCTTTTTGAGCGTGCATCTGCTGCTACAACCCAGTAAAAAGGTTTTCCTTTTTTACCGTGTCTTTGTAATCTAATTTTTACTGACATAATCTTGTGATTAAATTTTGAGGTACTCGACCTCGATTAATTAAGGGTGCAAAGATACATTTTTTATTGATAATCGCTAATCCAAGTCGTGTTTTAATGAATGGTATTGGGTTTCGTCTGATTTTGATGGCTATTTTTTTCTACGGAGTTTAATTTTTTAAACTTTAATATCTTATTTTTGTTACTTCAAAATAGGTTTTATGAAAAAATATATCTTGTTTCTTGTGGTGCTTTTTGTAGTAGTTTCGTGTGAGGAAGACGTTAGGTTTAATAATCCTTCTTTTCAAGGTATGAAAAACAATGTGTTTTGGAGAGCCGTGCAGGCTAAAGCGACCTTAGCGTCCGATGGATCTTTATTAATCGAAGCCTACACTGGAACCGAAGTAATGTCCTTGAAAATGACTTCTACCACAACGCAGAAATTCCCTTTGGGCACAAGTAATTCAAAAACGGCTGTTTATGTGATAAATCAAGGAAATAGCGAAATCAAATATACAACAGGCATTGGTATTGGGAGTGGTGAAATAATACTAACCGAATATGATGATCTAAATAGAACAATATCAGGAACTTTTAAATTTAATGCTAAAAATATCGATGACAATTCCTCATCGGATCCGGTATTAAATTTTCAGCAAGGTGTTTTTTATAAAGTTCCGGTAAGTGTTCTTGTTCCTTAAAATATAGGCTTTAAGGTTTACTAATCACATGCGCTTACTGTTGTATCCAGACTACTTTCATTTTTAATTTAAAATAAAATCATAAATAAGCTAATATATAGTAGATTAGAAAAAAAATGCACTACATTTGTTGTATTATTTAAATAAGGACATATGAATATTTTTGTTGGAAGCCTTCCATTCAGTATTGAGGAAGCAGATTTAAGAGAGTCTTTCGAGGCTTACGGAGCAGTTGATTCAGTTAAAATTATTACTGATAAATTTACTGGAAGAAGTAAAGGATTTGGTTTTGTTGAGATGCCAAATGATGACGAAGCTCAAAAAGCTATTGACGAATTGAACGGTGCAACTGTTCAAGGACGTGCAATTGTAGTTAACAAATCTGAGCCTAAACCAGAAGGCGAAAGAAGAAGTTTTAACAATAACAGTCGTGGTGGAGATTCTCGCGGTGGTTATGGTGGTGGAAACAGCCGTGGTGGAGAAAACCGTGGTGGTGGAAACAGAGGAGGATATTAATATTTTTTTCTAGCTATAAAAAAAGGTGTCAATGAAAATTGACACCTTTTTTGTTATTTATTATTTTTCTTAAAGTTGAGTAAAAGCTAAAAAGTGTGTTGTTCTTCAGGTTGTAATATTTAGCTATTACTCAATTTTTAAACAATATAATTTTTTATAATTTACAAATTCGCAACTAACCAGTCACCAACTTCGCTAGTTTTATAGGTTTTAGCATCTTTGGTGGCCAAATCCTCGGTTACAATTCCTTGTTCTAAGGATTTATTCACCACTGCTCTAATAGCTTCTGCTTCTTCTTTTAAACCAAATGCATCTTCAAACATCATCGCTGCAGATAAAACAGTCGCTAACGGATTCGCAATATTCAATCCAGTTGCTTGCGGATAGGAGCCGTGAATGGGTTCGTATAATGAAGTATGTTCTCCCACAGATGCGGATGGCATCAGTCCCATCGATCCTGAAATTACGGATGCTTCATCCGTTAAAATATCTCCAAAAAGGTTTTCAGTAATCAATACATCATAGGAATTAGGCCATTGCACTAATCGCATGGCGACTGCATCTACAAATTCATAGCTCACAGTTACTTCTGGATAGTCTTTTTCCATTGCTTGCACTGTTTCTCTCCATAAACGGGATGTTTCTAAAACATTTGCTTTGTCAACACAGCAGAGTTTTTTAGTTCGGGTCATAGCTAATTCAAAACCTTTTTTGGCTAAGCGTTGTACCTCAACTCTTGTATAAGTACACGTGTCGTATGCGGTTTCGCCTCCATCTAGTCTTCCTTTTTCTCCAAAATAAATCCCACCAGTTAATTCTCTTAGGAAAACCAAGTCCGTTCCTTCGATGCGTTCTCTTTTTAGAGGGGAATTGTCAATTAGCGAAGGAAATGTAAAAGTAGGACGTACATTAGCAAATAAGCCCAATTTTTTTCTCATTAATAACAGTCCTTGTTCGGGACGAACAGGAGCACTTGGGTCATTATCGAATTTTGGATGTCCAACAGCTCCGAACAAAACCGCATCTGCTTTCATACAAATTTCATGCGTTTCGTCTGGGTAAGGAACTCCAACGGCATCAATGGCACAAGCACCTGTAAGTGCTGGTGTCCAAATAATTTCGTGATTGAATTTTTTTGCAATAGCATCGGAAACTTTTACGGCCTCATTGATTACTTCGGGTCCAATTCCGTCCCCAGCTAAAAGTGCGATTGTATATTTCATGTCTTAAAGTTTGATATTTCTGTTCTCAGCCACTTTCGAAGGAAAGAAAGCTGAGATCTAGTAGAAATGTTTTTTTTAGTGTTTCAGTTCTTTTTCAGTTTCGTCTCTCTGTACTTCGAGTACGGTTGGGGAGGGGATGACATTCAACATTTTTTGCGTAGCTATAATTGCTGCCACCGTTTGATCTGAATCTAATCCTCTTGTTTTAAATTCTTTTCCGTTGTTGATCCAGGTAATTATGGTTTCACATAATGCATCTGAACTACTTCCCGGTGGGATTCGTACTGCATAATCAATCAATTTAGGTAGTTCTAAATTTTTGCTTTTGTAAATTTTTGCTAATGCATTCATAAAAGCGTCAAATTGTCCGTCCCCTTGTGCATGCTCTTCAATAACTTCTCCGTCTATTTTTAAAGAAAGCGTGGTGGATGGGCGCATTCCTTTAGCATGGGATAAAATATACGATTCCACTACTATTTTCTCTTCATAGGTCTGGCTGTCTAAAACATCTGATATGATATAGGGTAAATCTTCCTTTGTGACCGTTTCTTTTTTGTCGCCTAATTCGATAATTCTTTGGGTAACTAATTTTAGGTCTTCTTGATTCAATTGTAATCCCAATTCTTGCAGATTTTTCTCAATATTAGCTTTTCCCGATGTTTTTCCAAGTGCGTATTTTCGTTTTCTCCCAAAGCGCTCTGGCAGTAAATCATTAAAATATAAGTTGTTTTTATTATCACCATCAGCATGAATTCCAGCTGTTTGTGTAAAGACATTATCGCCAACTATAGGTTTGTTAGCAGGAATTCTGTAGCCTGTAAAAGTTTCAACCAACTTACTGACAGAGTATAAGGAAGATTCTTTTACGCTGATTTCTATTTCTGGTAAAAAGTCATTGATGACAGCAACTGTGCTTTCTAGAGGGGCGTTTCCAGCACGTTCTCCCATTCCATTTACAGTGACATGAAGCCCCTGAATCCCTGCTTTTACTGCTTCCATCACGTTAGCAATACTCAAATCATAGTCGTTGTGTGCGTGAAAATCAAAATGGGTATTTGGGTATCTCTTTATAATTTTCGAAATAAACGCAAACGTTTCAGATGGAATTAAAACGCCTAATGTATCAGGTAATAAGATTCTTTTAACGGGTTGTTTTGTTAAAAAATCTAGATATTGAAAGACATATTCGGGTGAATCTCGCATGCCATTGCTCCAATCTTCGAGATACACATTAGTTTCAATATGGTGAGCTGCGGCCAAAGCTATCGTTTGGGCGATTTCAGAAAAATGTTGTTCTGGTGTCTTTTTTAATTGATGTGTTAGGTGATTTAGGGAGCCTTTAGTCAATAAGTTTTGAACTTTAGCACCTGTTTTTTTCATCCATTCGATAGAAAGCCCGCCGTCTACAAATGTCAAAACCTCGATTCGGTCGTTGTATCCTTTGGCAGAAGCCCATGCCATAATCCCTTTGACTCCTTGAAATTCGCCTTCGCTAACTCGTGCAGAAGCGATTTCGATTCGATCAACATTTAATTCTTCCAGCAACAATTGTGCAATGGTTAGCTTTTCGGCAGCAGAAAAAGATACTCCAGAGGTTTGTTCCCCGTCACGGAGTGTCGTATCCATTATTTCAATCTTTCTTTTTTCCATTTCTAATTTTGAGGCTATTACAATCTTTTTTCTGTCGATTTTAAACCGTACAATTATATTTTATAAAACAATTAAAGGAGTTGCCGCAGCCAGCACTATTTTCAAACGATAGCAACTCCCTTTTTAGTTTTTTTAGTACGGAAGTTCATTTGCAAATGTGATCACTTCCTCTTTTATGTTTTGTAAATAGTCAATATCATCAAATCCATTGATCATATTATCTTTTTTGTATCCTGAAATGTCAAAAGATTCTTTTTCTCCAGTTGCTTTAAGTATAATGGTCTGTTCTGGAAGGTTGACTTCTATTTCTGTTTTAGGATCTGCTGCTATCGCTTCGAAAATTTTATCGGCAAATGGAGCGCTTACTTGAACAGGAAGGACACCTACATTTAAGCAGTTGTTTCTAAAAATATCAGCAAAAAAACTAGATACTACACAACGGAAGCCATAATCATAAACTGCCCAAGCCGCATGTTCTCTGGAAGATCCAGATCCAAAATTCCTCCCGCCCACAAGGATTTGTCCGCTATAAGTAGGATTGTTTAAAACAAAATCTAATTTTGGTGAATCATCATTATTGTATCTCCAATCGCGGAAAAGGTTGTCACCAAAGCCAACGCGTTCTGTTGCTTTTAGAAAACGTGCGGGAATAATTTGATCGGTATCTACATTTTCTATAGAAAGTGGAACTGCTGTGCTGGTAAGAGTCGTAAATTTATCGTAAGCCATTGTAATTTTTGATTTTTGATTAACGATTTTTGATTTTCATTGAAAAAATAAATCTTGGTCGCCACTATTTTTATATATCTATTAAAAAGCGAAGTTGAAAGTGGAGTAGATTTTCGATATTTGAAATCAAAAATCCTTAATCTACATGCAGCAATCTTTTACAACAACTCTCGTGGATCCGTCAATATTCCCGTCACTGCCGCTGCCGCTGCCATAAATGGACTAGCTAATAACGTTCTGGAACCAGGTCCTTGACGTCCTTCAAAATTCCTGTTGGAAGTACTAACTGCGTATTTTCCAGCTGGCACTTTATCGTCGTTCATCGCAAGACAAGCAGAGCAACCTGGTTGACGCAATACAAAACCTGACTCAGTCAATATATCAAGAATTCCTTCTTCTTTTATTTGTGCTTCGACAACATGTGATCCTGGAACGAGCCACGCTGTAACATTAGCGGCTTTTTGGCGGCCTTTTACAATCGAAGCAAAAGCTCTAAAGTCTTCAATACGACCGTTAGTACAACTCCCTAAAAAGACGTAATCAATTTGTTTGCCTATCATGGCTTCTCCTTGTTGGAATCCCATGTACCCTAAAGATTTGGCATAGGTTTCTGCTCCTTCAACAACATCTTTAGCATTTGGAATACTTTTAGAAATTCCCAAGCCCATTCCTGGATTAGTTCCGTACGTAATCATTGGTTCAATATCTGAAGCTTCAAAGTTGATTTCTTCATCAAATTTAGCATCCACATCTGTTTTTAAGGTTTTCCAGTAGGCTACTGCGCTATCCCAAGCATCACCTTTTGGAGCATATAAACGTCCTTCTAAGTAGTCAAAAGTTGTTTGATCTGGAGCAATCATTCCTCCACGAGCTCCCATTTCGATGCTTAAATTACAAACGGTCATACGGCCTTCCATGGTCATGTCTTCAAAAACTTTTCCTGCGTATTCTACAAAATAACCAGTAGCACCTGAAGTGGATAGTTTTGAGATGATATAAAGCGCAACATCTTTTGGCGTAACTCCTAACTGAAGATCACCAGCGACATTAACGCGCATTTTTTTAGGCTTGGGTTGCATGATGCATTGGGTAGAAAGTACCATTTCTACCTCAGAAGTACCGATTCCGAAAGCAATAGCGCCAAAGGCACCGTGAGTCGAGGTATGTGAATCGCCACAAACGATGGTTGCGCCTGGTAATGTAATTCCGTTTTCAGGGCCCACGACGTGAACGATTCCATTTTTTGAGTTTCCTAATCCCCAGTGGCTAATCCCGTATTCTTTGGAGTTTTCTTCTAAAGCTTTTAGTTGGTTAGCAGATAATGGGTCTTCAACGGGTAAATGTTGGTTTATGGTTGGGGTATTATGATCGGCAGTGGCAAAAGTACGCTCTGGATATAAAACCGAGATTCCTCTTTCTTTTAAACCTAAAAAAGCAACAGGGCTTGTAACTTCATGAATAAAATGACGGTCAATAAAGAACACATCTGGTCCATCTTCAATTTTACGCACCACGTGCGAATCCCATACTTTGTCAAATAATGTAGTACTCATTGTAATATTTTTTTAAGTGTATTTCTTCTTTTACAACTCATATAACTTTAGTAGTTGTAACGGTCAAAGCAAATTTAATAAAAGTAATAAAGGCGTCAATTTGGATTACTCATTATATACGATGCCCAAACTGTTTTTATTGCGTGCTATAGTTGCGTTTCAATAATTATCTTTTTGTGTTCCTTTTGTGTTTTTATTTTGTTCCATGGTAAATGGGCTTAAATTGTTTTTTGCTATTGTTTTAACAAATTATTGATCTGTCTTATTTTGGCCTTTTTTATTCGTTATTATTGATGATGTTACACTAAAAGAGGATTTAAATGATTATTATTTAGTGATTGTTTATAATTAGTTTTTTTTAAGGAATGCCGTCAATTATATTTCATTAAAAAAAAACAATTTTTTTTATTAAAAAAACAATTTTTTTTTAATGAAATACTACGACATCCAATAAACTATTTTCTCTCGCTTTCAGAACTTTTCAAGAGTCACATAGAGATTGTGAATGCACAAGAATATATTGAAATTACCAGTATGTTTTTAAGTTTAAATCTAAATGGTGATCTCTATATGAATTTAAATAGCATTTTAATCACTCACATTTAAAACCACGTAATTCTACGTGGTTTTAAATGTGAGTGAAGTATTAACTTCGCAATGATCATATTAGGAGTAAGTTAGTAATACCTATTATATTCAATTGTTGTTAATGTCCTGTTTTTCATAAGTGTTTTACTATTTAAATAATTAACATTTAGGAACAGCATTTCAAGCAGCTTTTTTATAAAATATGCGGCGGTAAAATGGGTAACTCTATTGTGCCATACATCTGTTAACTCATAAGCTTTGTTAAAAAAAATGAATAGAATTAAATAATTAAAAACATAAAAATGAGAGAAATTTTAACAATTTTATTGTGCTTTTTTTTAGTCCAAATGCATGCTCAAAGTGCATCAAATAAGCTGTTGCTTAGATCTACTACTGGAGTTTCGGGTTCTTCTAACCAAGTAAGTCTAGGCAATCAAAATTACGTTATTCAGCAAAGTGTTGGACAAGCAAGCGTTATAGGTACGTTCGCCAATGGAAGTTTGATATTTCGCCAAGGTTTTATACAACCTAATGTTCTTACAAAGATAGTGGATAAGAAAACACTTTTAAGTCTTGAAGCCATTGTTTACCCGAACCCTTTTATGGAAAGCATCAACATAGTATTTAGCGAGGAAATTACAGATAAAATTTCAGTCGAAATTTATGATATGCTTGGAAGGTTAGTTTTCGCCAAGATATATTCGCCAAGTCAAAATGTTTACGTGATGTTAGGAAGTTCTCCAGTCGCTAATTATATACTAAAGGTGATTGCGAACAAAAAACAATTAGTAAAAAAAATACTTAAAAATTAAATAAAAAATGAAGCACGAAACTCGCAGACAAACTAATACTAAATCAAAAAAATGAAAAAAATTACTTTATTATTCCTGTTAATGATTGCAAGTACGTTTGCAACAGCACAACAACTTTACCTTGAAACAGGGAAAACGATGTCGTCTTTTGATTACACTAATTCTCAAAATGAGAAACTGGGTAATCTTCAGCAAACAGCTCATACTTTTATGGAAATTGGATACCGAGATAGAGTGATATCTAATCAGCAGCAGTTAAAGGGTTCTTTAGGAATACGATATGCCGGATACGGTGCTATTGGTAGTGATAATGAAGTCGGTAATTTTATGGAATGGAATGTTAACTATTTAGAGCTTAGTGTTGGGCTTGATCAACAACTTTTTAAAATTAAGAAAGCTTCAGTTTACTTGAAGGGATCAGCTTCGTATGGTTTTTTAGTTCAGGGAACCCAGACGATCAATAATAGGGTTATTAATTTGAAAAAGATTGAGGAATTTGATAAACCCATATTAAATTTTAGAGTAGGAACAGGTTTCTCACATCCTATTTCAGAAAATCTATCCTTTTATGTTCAATATATGTATGGGAAAAGCGTGGTTTGGGTTGCAAAACCAGAGAAATTGAGAATAGGAAGTAACAATGTAAGTTTTGGGTTATTGGTTAACCTATCTAATAAAACAAGATAATAATATTATGAAAAAATTATTCGTATTTGCTTTCATCTTGTTTGCATGCATCAAACTTACAGCTCAAACAGATGGAATTAGCTATCAAGCCCTAATATTAAACCCTAAAAATCAAGAAATTCTAGGACAAGATGTTAGTGGGAATATCTTTCCAAATAAAAAACTGGAAATTCGGTTTACAATCATCAATGCAGCAGGCGTAGTTGAATATACGGAAGTGCAATCCACAATGACTGATTCTTATGGTATGATTAACCTCGTGATTGGACAAGGTGCTCCTTCTTATGGCGTTTTCACAAAGATTATGTGGGACGGAACCAAGAAGGATTTAAAAGTAGAGATCAATTTGAATGGCAGCTACACAGATTTGAGCAATCAAGCGCTTTTGTTTACTCCATACGCTTATCATAGGGATATTATGGCGACGGGTGATTTATTAGTGGCAGGAAAAGTAGGGTTTTCTGGAGATTTGATTGTCGAGGGAACTACTGATTTAAATAAATCCTTAACCGTGAAAAACGGTTCAGCAACTCAACTTACAGGATCCTTGGATGTTGATGGAGCAGTTGCTATGAATAATGCGGTAACAGTAGGAGGTGCAACTTCCTTAAAAAGTACATTGACAGTTGACGGTGCTATGCAAGTCAATAATTCATTTACTGTAACGGGTCCCGCGGTATTTAATGACCTTGGCGTTAGAACTTTGAATGTAAAAAGTGATAATTCCGCTTTTGTCGCCACCTTCGAAAACCAAAATGGAGGGAACGGAGATGGTTTGTTAATAAAACTAGGAAGAACTCATGGGGCTTGGAATGGCAGCAGTTATTTGAATATTGAAAACCCTTTAGTTAACGCTTTTGATGGCCAAATAAACACAGTTAAAGGCTGGTTGAATGGGGGGTCATTTTCACCTATCCAACTTCTTAATTTAATGCCCGCAACATTTATAGCAGGAGCCATGGCACAAATAACAAATAGCATTACAAGTTCAATAAATGATGGATTAAATTTACCTATTGGTTTTGATGCTGTTGTAGTCCCTAAAACACTAATTCTTCCGGAAGTAGAAATTTTTCCAGGAATAACTATGCCTCCTGGTATTCCAGACATTCCGAAAGTTAGGACTCCAAAAGTGGAACTTCCCTCGTTTGAGATACTTCCTGCGATTCCTAATCTAATTCCAAGAATCCCGAATATTCCAACTGATGGATTACCCAATTTGTCAATCCCAGAAATACCGTCACAGGTAGTAACTAACTCATTAACTAAAGAAAATCAATATGTTACCTTTCAAGATAAAGAGGGAAGGACAACAGGGACCATCAGAGCACAGTCTACAAAAGATTTCAGAGACAACACTATATTAGATAATGTTTATGTGTTAAATGTCGTTGCCAGCTTTACTGGAATTGATTTGTTAGGTGGTATTGCATCAGGTTCTGCGCAAATCTCAAATTTGACGGATAGATTCAATAAGTTAGGAGTAGAATATTCTTCAGGTAACGGAGATTATGCAGAGTGGTTAGAGCGTATAGATCAAAATGAATACTTATCAGCAGGTGATATTGTTGCTGTAAAAGGAGGAAAGATTACAAGGGATTTAAGCAATGCCGAACAAATAATGGCAGTATCTCATCATCCTATTATATTAGGAAATACTCCCGAAAAGGGAAAATCATTTATGGGTAATGATATTGCTTTTATGGGTCAGGTGCCCGTAAAAGTAATGGGGTCCGTACAATCTGGTGATTATATTGTAGCAAATTCTAAAATAAAAGGATATGGAATTGCTATTCATCCAGATAAAATGAAGGCAGAAGATCATGTACTAGCTGTAGGACGTGCTTGGGATAACATGCCTAACGAAGGACCTAAAATGGTGAATACGGTTGTAGGCGTTCACAACGGAGACTGGGCTAAAATTATCACGAAAATTGAAGAGAAACAAAAATTATATGAAGATAAATTCGACAAGATAGAAGCTACTATGAAAATTCTGGATAAAAAAGCAGATAACTTATTATTAATAGACCAAAATAATTAATGTGATCGGTATGAAAAAATTACTATTATTTATGTTGTTCTTGTTTGCTAGTAGCACACTTATGGCACAAACAGATGGAATGAGTTATCAGGCCATACTATTAAATCCAAAAACACAAGAAATACCCGGAGCTGATCCTGGTGGAAATATTTTACCTAACAAGACGATAAAGCTGCGTTTTACTATTTTGAAGTCCGCAGGAGAAGTTTTATACCAAGAGGTTCATAGTACATCTACTGATGCCTATGGGATGATTAACGTGGTCATAGGCCAAGGATTAGCGTTTTCAGGTATTTACACAAATATTGTTTGGGACGGTAGTCTAATAGATTTAAAAGTAGAGATTAACATAGATGGAGAGTATACAAATTTCAGTAATCAATCTCTATTATTCGTTCCTTATGCTTATCATAGAGATGTTTTAGCGAGTGGAAATTTAACAGTGGCAGGGAAAGTAGGGTTTTCTGGAGATTTCATTGTCGACGGAACGGCTGTTTTAAATAAATCATTGACTGTTAATAATGGCTCAGCAACTCAACTTACAGGATCGCTGGGTGTTGATGGAACAGCTTCGATAAATAATACGTTAATAGTGGCAAGTGCAACGGTATTTAGAAATACAGTAGCAGTTGATGGAGCTACTCAAATCAATAATTTAGTTACTGTAACAGGTTCTGGCACCTTGAATGATCTTGCGATTGGAACAATAAATATAAAAAGTGACAATCCAGATTTTGTAGCCACCTATGAAAACCAAAATGAAGCAAATGGAGATGGTTTGCTGATAAAATTAGGACGGACCCACGGAGCTTGGAATGGAAGTGGTTATCTTAATATTCAAAATACTTTTGCACAGGCCTACGACACTCCTATAAATACGGTCAAAGGGTGGCTTGATGGAGGTTCATTTTCACCTGAACAGCTTTTCAAATTAATGCCTGCAAGTATTCAAAAGGGAGTCATGGCTCAAATAGGAAACGCCTTAATCAAAGTCATAAATAGCGGTTTGCAATTGCCAATTGGTACTCCTGAAATCTTTATTCCAAAAACAAAATTAGTAAATAAAATAACTTTCTTCGCAGGAGGAAGAGGGTGTTTACCTGAGGTTTGTTTTCCGGAAATAGGGATATGTCCAGTTTGTACTCCAGAATTTTGTATTACAATATGCACACCAGAGATTCCAAGTATTGTTACTCCGGAGATAGTTTTTCCAAGAATTACACTTATTCCAGCGATTCCAGAGCTATTTCCAACGATTCCAGAAATTCCAACTGCGGGATTACCAAGTTTGTCAATACCAAATTTCACATTTTCAACGGTTACTAATTCATTAACTGTTGAAAATCAATATATTACATTTCAAGATAAAGATGGGAGGGCAGTGGGAACGATTAGAGCTCAGTCTACCAAAGATTTCAGAGATAACACGGTATTAGATAATGTGTATGTCCTAAATACATTGAGTAGCTTTGTTGGACTTGATTTAGCGGGAGGCGTTGCATCTGGTGTTGCACAAATCTCAAATCTAGTCAATAGTTTCAACAAAATAGGCGTTGAATATTCTTCAGGACACGGTGATTATGCGGAGTGGTTGGAGCGCATTGATCAAAACGAATACTTATCGGCAGGGGATGTCATTGCTGTGAAAGGCGGTAAAATCACAAAAAATTTGACTAATGCTGAACAAATAATGGTTGTTTCTCATAAGCCAATTATCACCGGAAATGTTCCTGACGAGCATAAATTAGAGATGGGCAATAATGTAGCTTTTACGGGGCAGGTTCCAGTAAAGGTAACAGGGCCAATACAATCTGGAGATTATATTATAGCAAGTTCAGCAATCAAAGGGTATGGAATTGCAATCCATCCGAAGGAGATGACTTCTATACATTTTTCTTTAGTAGTGGGGCGTTCTTGGGAAAATCAATTAAATGCTGGACCAAAAATGGTAAATATTGTTGTTGGTGTTCAAAATGGAGATTGGAATTTGCAAGTAAGTAAAATTCAGCAACAACAAGAACAATTGGATGCTAGAATCGAAAATTTAAATACAAAACTGAATCGCATTGCTATAAAAATAAATAATGAAAAAACTAATAAAACCAAATATGCTAGTAGAAATTAGAAAGTTAATGTTAATTACTGTTGGTAGTTTAGGAATATCGCTAACCGCATCAGCTCAGGATTTTGATAAGGTAGGGAACACTAAAGAGGTTATTATTACAGCAGAACAGGCAGAAATCCTTAGTAATAATGAAAAAGAGACTAAAAAATGGATAGATGAACTTCAAACGCCTGGTGTTATAGTTGACGGCAATCAGATGAAATTTAGCAAAGAAGCTTTAAGACTTATTAATGATCCCGAATATCGAATAGGAGTATATAAAGAAGTGTATGACTTTAATGATATAAAGGAAACTCTTATGAACGCGGAATATTTAAAGGCCTTTTGGCAATTGATATCAATTTATCCGAAGGACAAAATATCTGCCATGAAATATATTTATGCTTTTGATAAGGCATTACCAGCGGATAAAATGGTAGTAAGTGCCTTTTATACTTATGCTTTTTTTGATCCTAAAATCACCTCTATTGAAAATGGAAAACCGAAGGTTTATCGTCCTGATATTTTTGAGGAGTATTTAAGACGAACCAAAGAAATTGTTTCTTATATTGCTTATTTTAGAGAAGAGGCGATAAAAGAAAAGGAAAAAAAAGCCAGTATTAAGGAATGAAATTTATCATTACCATTTGGTAAGTAGACAGTTTTGATAGTTTCACTATTCCTTGTGATTAGGGATTGATTAGTAAGTAATATAGGGCCTAGAATTTAGGCCTTTTTTTATTGTCTTCGTTCAGTGTTAGCAATAGATTTATGATAATTATCTGATTATTAGAGTAACATCTTTAACTGATGATCATTGGATTTCATTCCTATAAATATCCATTAAAAATAAGATTATACTACTAATTAAATAAATTAGAAGCGAATTCTGGATATGATAGAATTTTTACTAAATCTGGTTTAAAAATTTTACAGCAGTACCTTTTAATGAAGTCTGTACTAAATGTTGATTTTATAAAACGCTAGTGCTTCCAATACTATTTTTTTTTCAACATAAAAGCATTTTCTTTTGATTTTATGCTAAGTTCTAAATTAGAACTGGTTATCAGATACTGTTAGAAGAATCATTCGGGAACTTTTTTGGAAAAGTAATGAAATTAAGCCATTTCATTTTGTTCATGTGGTGTTTATAGATTTTTATAATCATCAATACAAGAGGTTTTTTAATTAATAATTTTTCCTTTAAGCGTTTGTAAATCCTTTGTAAACAAATGTAACAGCCAATTATTTTTTAGATTTTAACAGTAGAAGCACTTGTAATAATGTAATTCTGATGCCGTTGTTTTTTGTGCTGTTAAAGACATGTTGGAATGCTCCCTATCAAAGATTTCTGAAGTTTTGACTTTTTTGTAGCAGCAACTTCCGTTTTATTATTACTACCACCTTTTGCTTGAAATGAAAATTTGTAAAGTAGTATTGTTCCCTTTCTCAGCGTCTTTATAAATTTGAACAATCTTTTCGAGCGTACTTTTTATTTACTCAAATATTAGAATTAAGGCACTATGTAATTCGCTTAGCGAGAGGCTTTCGAAGCTACTTGAATTATTTGTTTCATTAGCTTTACATAGAGACAGTCGGTTTGATTATATATTCTATTTATGGTAGTTTGTTGCTTATTATTTGGATTTAATAAGACGGTATGAAAGCGCTCCTTTTTTCTCCAAATGAAGGCAAAACAAAACATCCTGATTCAGAACGTACCGCTTATTTTTGCTATTTTACTTCGTGCAATGACTTTGACAAGCGGGAGTAGGAATTGATTCTATATGTTATTTAGTTCTTTTGATAGCTTTGGTTATCCCATCTAAAGGTCTTTCAAAACTTTTTTAATTCGCTGTATTTCTGGATTTTAATAATGGTGAAAGGAGACAATGATAAAACGTATAAAAATTATTTATGTTTTGAATAATAAATATAAATAAAAATTTATGAGTTTAATGTGTAATCTTTGTACCCGAATTAAATGCCTAGACACTAGCAAACCATGCATGTGTACAAACGGATTAAAATCATCGAACAGAAATAAACCAAAAAATTCAATTGATAGAACGAACTTTTAGTCCATTTGAATCTTTAATAAAATTGCCTCTTCAACGGTGAAGAATTCAAGTATGTTGAGACACCAAAACTTCTAATGAGACTCAGTTGAATCAGTTGTGGACCAAATCTACATTAACAAAGAAATGCAGTTGAGCAAGAATTTATTTTGAGTGCAAACAGGCGAAAAAACAAATTAAGTGTAAATGAAAATCCTCAAATCAAAAATTGTAGACAATCAAAATTAAAATCTTAAAAAATGACATTTAAAAAGGATCAATTCCAAGCTATTCCTCAGCTTATTCATTACGCATTATGGTTGCTGTTTATAATTAATTTGACTTATTTAGTATATAACTTCGCAAACATTCCCGAATGGCATTATAAGAATGTTTTAAAAATTAATGGTTTCACGGTTCTTATTTGGACGCTAGTAACATTTTTTAGTGCACTCATAAGCAGTTTCGGAATAAATTATTTGCGGGGGTTTAAGTATCATGCCAAATTTTCCTTGTTGTGTTTAGGGTTCACGTTCTCTATTATGGTTTTTGTAATGTCTAATCACGTATCGCTTTTACTATTGATGTGGCTATCAATGGGTGTTTTTATGTCTCGATTAATAGGTGTAGATACGAAATGGGGTGAAGCAAAAGAAGCCTCTAAATTTGCCCTAAAGTTTTTCGTAGGAGGGAGTTTTTTCTTAACTGTAGGAGTACTATTGTTGGCTTTTCAAACGGAAGCTTTCACTTTAAGTGGTATTATTTCGAATTTAAGTGCTGTGCCTCGGGGTATTACCCTTGTCGCGGGTTTATGTGTCATCACGGCCGCGATTATTCAATCCGCAATTTATCCCTTCCATCGTTGGTTGCTTTCCGCTATGACGGCGCCAACACCAGCATCGGCTTTAATGCATGCTGGATTTGTAAATGGTTCAGGAATTTTATTAGCTTTGTTTTCTACGGTTTTATTTGCCTCAAATACTTTGATTATTCTTTTTATCATAGGAGGTTTAACGGCTGTTATAGCGCAATTCGCTAAGCTTCTTCAGGTAAATGTGAAGCAAAAATTAGCCTGTTCAACTATTGCCCAAATGGGTTTTATGATTATGCAATGCGGGTTGGGATTTTTTAATGCAGCTGTGGTTCATTTAATACTTCATGGGTTTTATAAAGCATATTTATTTTTATCTGCAGGGGAGGAAATAGGACTTTCGAAACCGCAAAAACCAACACCAATTAAAATCAAACCATCACAGGCTATACTTGTACTTTTCTTTGGAATTCTGGGAGCTGTTTTGTTTTCATATTTAACGGGGAAAGGAACAGAATTAAACAGTGGTATTTTTCTAACACTTACTGTTGCCATTACTATTGGTCAGGCTACTTACAATATTGTAAAAGAGCAGTGTCTTGGCTTTTTCCAAAAATTAATTGTACCTCCATTTTTATTTCTTTGTGGTATCGTGACTTACGCCTTAATGTATAAGGGTGTAACAATGTTAATGAGTGACATGCCGATGGTGGATGAGCCAATAGCACTATCTGCAATTGAAATAGCGTTTGGTATCCTTTTTTTAGCTGGATTTTTTATAATGAAGTTGGGTATCTATCGCAACTATCCTTGGCTCTTTATGAAATTGCTGAACCTATCTCAACCCTATAAAAAAACTGTTTTAATGTATAAAACAAAATCATTATGATCGATCCAATCATTCAAAAAAGTATAGATGAAGCTGCCTTAGTTATAGGAAAAACATGGCCTTTGTATTCATTTGTAACTTCAAATCCGTTATCAGGTTATGAGAGCGTCCCTTTTGAAGAAGCGGCAAATCAGGCACGAGAATTTCTAAATGCGACTGTATTTCCAGAAACTACTTTATTTAGACAAGCATGGAAAAAGGGCGAAATTGATAAGAACGTTCTTGTAGAATTGCTTAAAGAGAACAAACTTTCAGAATCTCCAGAGTTTTATTTGCAAGAAATGGCATCTCATAAAAAAACAACTGCAAAAAATGGTCATCATGATTTAGATAGAATCATGGCTAAATGGCTTGCTGCATTCATGGATGAAGGTTTGGCTGAATGGGAAATGCCAAATAAAAGCGAAGGGTTTTATAACGCATGGCGTAAATTGGCGGTGTATGATACTGAGATGCCAAAAACAACCGCTGACGAGATACCAAAAACAAGCGCTGCAGCACTAACAGTTCTTCTTGATGGTTATGCAGCAGCCGATTTTACTAAAATATTTACTTTTCATTTGGCCGCATTACCAGGCTGGACAGGGTATATAAATCATAGAAATAGCTATCATTCGCTTTGGCAACAAGAATATCCCATAACATTAGAGGATTATCTAGCGGTTAGACTTTGGGTGGCCAAAAAAATAGATGCGGAGATCTTTCCTGAATATATGGCAAGGTCAGGAACATCATCGCTATCAAAGTTGCAGTACATTTGGTTACAAGCATGGGAAAAAAGCTGGCAAAACCAACTTTTACAAGTAGTAGCAGAGCAACAGTTAGTTAGTCAAAAATCGGTTCAAGAAAAACAAGTTCCAGAGGCTCAAATGGTGTTTTGTATTGATACTCGATCAGAGTTAATACGAAGACATGTTGAAAATAAAGGGCTTTATGAAACTTTTGGGTACGCAGGTTTTTTTGGGATTGCTATGGATTATGAAAGTTTAGATGATGGCTTAATACGTAAATCGTGTCCCCCAATTTTAAACTCTGCCTACCAAGTTTCCGAATCTCCGCAACGGAATAATACTGAAAAAGTACAAGTTTACCGGCGAAAAAAGGAGATTTCAAACTTTACGGAATATTTTCTAAAAAGAATGAAAAATATGCTTCCTTCTGCTTTTGGATATGTAGAAGGTTCGGGGTTTTTTTACGGCCTGTCATTATTAGCAAGAACACTTATGCCTGGGTTTTTATATAAGTTGAACAAAAAAAGCATCACGAATTATGAATCTATTTGTGAACCGCAGATTAGTAATATTGGTGCTCCTGAGCACACACACTTTGAAATTACACTAGCAGAAAAGGCAGCGATTGTAAAAGGGGCTTTTGATTTAATGGGATGGAAAAGTTTTGCTCCATTGGTTCTTTTTATAGGTCATGGAAGCCATTCTGCGAACAATCCCTTTGGCTCTAGTTTAGATTGTGGTGCCTGTGCCGCAAGTCCCGGCAGACATAATGCAAGAATGCTTGCTAAAATAGCAAATATCCCAGAAGTCCAAAAGTTCTTGAGAGAGAATCATTCTATTGCTATTCCTGAAAACACTGTTTTTATTGGAGGGGAACATAATACGACTACGGATGAAATTTTACTGTTTGATTCAGAAGTTCCCGATTCTCATAGCGAGCAATTGCAAAAGTTGAAATTGAATTTACTGAAGACGCAACAAACGGCCACTCAAGAAAGACTGTATATCGCTAATAACAGTGTAGCTTTTGCACATAAAAAAGCGAATAACTGGGGAGAAACGAGACCAGAATGGGGCTTAGCTAAAAATGCAGGATTTATTGTTGGCCCGCGAGAATTAACAAAAAATAAGGATCTGGATGGACGATGCTTTCTACATTCCTATGACTGGGAAACCGATGAAAGTGGGAAAGCGTTAGAAGCCATTATGCAAGGTCCTATGGTAGTGACGCAATGGATAAACAACCACTACTATTTTTCAACGGTGGATAATGAGGTTTTTGGAGGAGGTTCAAAAATCACCCATAATATTACTGGTAAATTTGGCGTGGTGCAAGGCAATGGAGGAGATTTAAAAATGGGACTTCCGCTGCAATCGGTAATGGAGTCTGACCTAGAAATGTATCACCAGCCTTTACGATTGTCAGTACTAATACAAGCGCCACGATCAAGGGTCAGCACTATTCTTGCAAGAAATGAACATCTTAAAAATCTTCTAGATAATAAATGGATTTATTTAATGGTTATGGATCCATTACAAGCCAATAAAATAATTCATTATCAACACAAGTTCAATTGGGTTGTTGCTAATCAAGAAAGTGCCACTAAAAAAGAGGTGGAGATGATGACTGTTTAGATACTACGCTATCACATAGAGAAAGCTATTTCATAATTTGAAGCAGCTTTCTTTGTTTTCAACGATTCCCTTTCGCAATAAAAGTACAGATCGGTTTCGAGCCGTAAGTACTTTTATACTTTTAATTGGTGGTTCGTCAATCCTAATAATAGGATTTAAAATTCTTTTGGTTGTTGATAACTTACCTCAATATGTACCTCAAAAAAAACTAAATTTGAACTTCTATTTTTGTAATTACTACTAATTTTAAAGTGTTTAAAACCAGTTAAATGCACGGTCTGATGTTTTTATAATCAGGCTCCATCCCTTTCGGGGAAGGTTGGGAAGTGGACTTATGTACTTAATATTCGATACTGAAACTACAGGATTACCAAAGCGTTGGGGCGCTCCCATTTCTGATACGGACAACTGGCCAAGATGTATTCAAATCGCATGGCAGTTGCACGATGACATGGGGAAACTCATCGAGCATCAGGATTATTTGGTCAAGCCTGAAGGTTTTAATATTCCGTATGATGCGGAACGAATTCACGGAATTTCGACAGAATTGGCGGAAGCCGATGGAATTTCTTTGAGTGAAGTTTTAGAAAAATTCAATATTGCTTTAGGCAAAGCCAAATTTATTGTGGGTCAGAATCTAGGTTTTGATATCAATATTATGGGCTGTGAGTTTTATAGAATGGGTGTTGAAAGCCAAATGAGTTCTATGCCTATTTTGGATACATGTACTGAAGTTACTGCATCATTGTTAAAATTGCCAGGTGGTCGTGGAGGGAAATTCAAATTGCCCACGTTAACAGAATTGCATTCTTATCTTTTCAACAAACCTTTTGGTGAAGCCCATAATGCAACCGCCGATGTCGAGGCGACTACACGTTGTTTTCTAGAGTTAATTCGACGTGATGTTTTTACCAAAGAAGAGCTGGATGTACCTGCTAGCTATTTTCAAGATTTTAAAAGTAAGAATCCAACTGAGATAAAACTCATAGGGTTAAAACATATCAATCTCAAGGAAGCTTCCGATAAAATTCGTCAGCAATTTGGAGAGAAGCAAGATCCAGCGGTTTCAAAGGCAGCACTTTCTGAGAATAAAAAAGTACTGGTGGACACGCCTTTTGTTCATTTACACAACCATACGCAGTTTTCAGTTTTGCAATCTACTATTAGTATTGCGGCATTGGTAAAAGCAGCAGCGCAACAAAAAATGCCTGCGGTAGCCATGACGGATCATGCCAATTTAATGGGAGCTTTCCATTTTGTTCGGGATATTTTATACCATAATAAAGCGGCTGAAGCCAAAAATAAAGCGGCAATTGAAAACGGCGAAGAACCTACCGAAGTTCCGATGAAACCTATTGTGGGTTGCGAATTTTTTGTTTGCGAAGATCATAAAAATAAGTCGGTTAAGGATAATGGTTACCAAATCGTGCTTTTGGCGAAGACCAAAAAAGGCTATCATAATTTGGCTAAAATGTCTTCGATTGCTTACACAGAAGGGTTTTATTATGTACCCAGAATCGATAGGAAAGTTATTCAGCAATACAAAGAAGATATTATTGTTTTGTCGGGAAACTTGTATGGTGAAATTCCAAATAAGATCCTCAACATAGGTGAAAATCAAGCTGAGGAAGCACTAATTTGGTGGAAAAACGAGTTCAAAGAAGATTTTTATATTGAGGTGATGCGTCACAATCAAGAAGATGAAAATCGCGTAAACGCCTCTTTAATTTCATTGGCAAGAAAACATGCTGTTAAGATAATAGCAACCAATAATACCTTTTACATAGACAAAGAAAACTCGAATGCACACGATATTTTACTTTGTGTGCGTGATGGTGAAAAGCAAACTACGCCTATCGGTCGCGGCCGAGGCTATCGTTACGGATTACCCAACCAAGAGTATTATTTCAAGTCGGGAGACGAAATGAAGCAACTCTTCAACAATTTACCAGAAGCGATTTCGAATATTTCAGAGATTGTCGATAAGATCGAAATTTTTGATTTGGCACGTGAAGTTTTGCTGCCAAAATTTGAAATCCCGGTGGAGTTTAATAATCCTGAGGATGAAAAAGACGGCGGAGTACGAGGCGAAAATGCCTATTTAAGGCATCTTACTTTTGAAGGAGCTAAAAGGCGCTATGCTGAAATTACGGAAGAAATACAAGAACGGCTGGATTTTGAATTACTGACTATTTCTAATTCGGGTTATCCTGGATATTTCCTAATTGTACAAGATCTTATTGCAGAAGCAAGAAGCATGGGCGTATCGGTAGGACCAGGAAGGGGTTCGGCAGCGGGCTCTGTGGTGGCTTATTGTTTGAAAATTACCAATATCGACCCGTTGATGTACAACCTGCTTTTTGAACGTTTCTTAAATCCGGATCGGGTGTCACTACCCGATATTGATATTGATTTTGATGATGAAGGACGTAGCAGTGTCATGGATTATGTGATCAGGAAATACGGGTCTAAACAAGTGGCGCAGATTATCACGTATGGGAAAATGGCAACAAAATCAGCGATTCGAGATACGGCTCGTGTACTGGATTTGCCGCTATTTGAAGCCGATAAAATTGCGAAATTAATTCCGGGGATGATGCCTTCTAAGTGGAATTTGGCTCGTTTTTTAAATGAAAAAGAGGATGTAATTAAGAAAGCAGTTCGTCCCGAAGAATACGATAAAATTAAAGAATTAATAGGTCTTGCTAATGAAGATGATTTGGGTGGAGAAACCATTCAGCAAGCTAAAGTTTTAGAAGGAAACCTAAGAAACACAGGGATTCACGCTTGTGGAGTGATTATTACACCAAGTGATATTACTGATTTTGTACCTGTGGCAACTGCCAAAGATTCCGATTTATATGTGACTCAATTTGACAACTCGGTAGTAGAAAGTGCCGGATTGTTAAAGATGGACTTCTTGGGTTTGAAAACCCTGACTTTAATCAAGGATACGGTTAAATTAGTAAAATACAGAACGGGTATTGATCTGGATCCGGATACCTTTCCTATTGATGACTTGAAGACATACGAACTGTTTCAGCGTGGAGAAACAGTAGGTATTTTTCAATATGAATCTGCTGGAATGCAGAAATATATGAAGGAATTGAAGCCGACAGTTTTCCCTGATTTGATTGCCATGAATGCACTGTATCGCCCTGGTCCAATTGCTTATATTCCTAGTTTCGTCAAGCGAAAAAATGGGGAAGAGGAGATTATTTATGACTTAGATGCTTGTGAAGAATTACTGAAAGACACCTACGGAATAACTGTTTACCAAGAACAAGTTATGCTTTTGTCCCAGAAACTAGCAGACTTCTCCAAAGGGGATGCCGACGTTTTGCGTAAAGCGATGGGGAAAAAGCAGAAAGATGTTTTGGACAAAATGAAACCTAAATTTATCAGTCAGGCTGCCGCCAAAGGGCATGCCGAAGATAAACTGGAAAAAATTTGGAAAGACTGGGAGGCCTTTGCAGAATATGCTTTTAATAAGTCACACTCTACCTGTTATGCTTGGATTGCCTACCAAACCGCTTTTTTGAAAGCCAATTATCCAGCAGAATACATGGCAGCGGTTTTGTCTAATAATATGAGTGACATTAAACAAGTTTCTTTCTTTATGGAGGAATGTAAACGGATGGGGCTGCAAGTTTTAGGTCCAGATGTTAATGAGTCCTTTTACAAGTTTACCGTAAATGATGATTATGCCGTTCGTTTTGGTATGGGAGCTATTAAAGGAGTTGGTTCCGGAGCCGTGGCGACGATTGTAGAGAATAGAAAAGACGGAAAATATAAATCGATTTTTGATTTGGCCAAACGAATTGATTTGCGTGCGGCCAATAAGAAAGCGATTGAAAATTTAGCTTTAGCAGGAGGTTTTGATTCGTTTTTAGGAACTACGAGAGCGCAATATTTTCATGATGATGGGGACGGAATTACGTTTTATGAAAAAGCAATTCGGTATGGCTCAAAGTATCAGGAAAACGAGAATTCCTCGCAAGTAAGCTTATTTGGGGATGCGAGCGAAGTACAAATTGCAGAGCCTATTGTACCACCTTGTGAAGATTGGAGTACAATGGAAAAGCTTGCCAAAGAGAAAGAGGTGGTTGGTATTTATATTTCGGGACATCCGTTGGATGACTATAAATTTGAAATGAAATATTTTTGTAATGCCAGATTAGATGCATTGAGAAATATGGAATTACATCTGAGTAAAAATTTAACTTTTGGGGGAATTATCAATAATGTTCAACATCGTGTGGCCAAGAACGGAAAGGGTTGGGGGATGTTTACTTTAGAAGGGTACGATGAGAGTTATGAATTCCGGATTTTTGGTGAGGAGTATTTAAAGTTTCGTCACTTTTTTATTCAAAATAATTTCACATTCATGAAAGTATTAGTGAAAGAAGGTTGGACAGATCGAGATACAGGAAAAAAAGGAGAGCCGAGACTGCAATTTGTAGAAGTAAAGCAGTTGCAAGATGTTTTGGAAACTTTTGCCAAGAAATTGATTTTGCTACTTAATATATCGGATTTAGAAACCGATTTTATTCATAGACTAAGTCGTCTTTTTCAGGAGAATAAGGGAGATAATACGGTGTCTTTTGAAATCATGGAATTGGAAAAAATAAAGAGACTCGTTACTGTTGCTCCCATTGAATTAGAAAATGATGAGGTTGGTTTTGTTGATGTTAGTGAGGATGATCCTGAAATGGAAGTTCTGGAAATTCCAGGGAGTACTAGTGCTGTAGCAAAAGTGGAAGAAGTTGAAGAGATAAAGGTGGTCACTAAATTGACGATGCCGAGTAGGAAATTGAAAATTAAAATCTCAAATGAATTATTAGTTGAGTTAGAGAAAATGCAGATTAACTTTAAATTAAATTAAAATCATAATTTTTAATAAGATGAAAAATTTGAGAGCGTAAAAATGGATGATTTTGAAAATTATTTGTAAGGTGTTTGTTCTAGCAATTCCATCACAATTTATGCTTCAGGTGTGTAGTTTTATTTTTATACCTAAACGTTTGCAATAGCTTGACTATTAAACTTTAATCATTTTTAACATATAATTGACTGTGTTTGTTATTAAATTTTAAGTAAAAATGAGTTATTTTTGTATAAATGATAATAAACGAAATTATGAAAAAGCAGTTATTTTTACTAGGATTTATGATTTGTTCCATGACGATGATAGGGCAAACCGAAAAAAAGGAAAGTTGGTATTTTAAATTGGGCGGATCTTATTTTATGCAGACTGCTGCAACTGAATTTCCTACTGTAGGCGGACAAGCAGCATTAAGCAAGGTTTTTGTGGGTGGAAATTTAATTTCAGAAGAAAGTATTACAGGTTCTTTTGGGGAAGGTTTTAGAACTGGAGCTGGAGTGGGTTATCGTTTTACAGATCGTTTGGGTGTAGAAATGGGGATTAATTATTACAATAGTAATGACAAGACCATGGTGAAAAGAGTAGATGACGGGGCAGTAACCTTGAGATCTGTGGGTCAGATTAGAGCTTTTGATTTAGCTCCAGCTATTGTGTTATTTTTAGGTGAAGTGAAAGGATTTGAGACTTACTCAAAAGTTGGGGTGATTGTTCCTGTGCATGGTGATTTGACCATTAAAACAAATGCAGTTGCTGCACCCGGTGTAAATGTGTTTAGCAAAGATGTTATCAAACCAAATCCTACTTTAGGTTTTCAAGCCGCATTGGGGACTTCTTATAAACTGGCTAAAAACCTTTCTGCTTTTGCAGAATTAGAATACCGTAACTTTACCGTTCATGGAAAAGATAAAGAAACTACTGAGTTTACTGTTAATGGAACAGATCGATTAAATACGCGTACCACGGCACAGATTCATTCTAATTATTCTGATCGTTTGGATAGTAATTCGAATAATTCACAGTTTAATACGATTGATAGTACTAGGCCAACAGATGAGTTGAGTTCTTACGTTGGAATTAGTGGATTGGGATTAACACTTGGAATGAAATACAGCTTATAATAAAATAGTTTTGAAGTATAGATTGAAAAGCTGCCTTTAGAGGCAGTTTTTTTCATTTTGAAAAAAAACACTTTGCTTTTTGAGTTGAGTTTCTTGTAGTGCAAAATGGACTTTGCCTACTAAAATGGAAATTTTTCCACTTTTTAGCGCGAATAGCACGTGTTGAATTTTTAGGGAGAAGAAACCCATTGATCGGCAGGCTAGATCGCTTTAGAAAAAAAAAGGTATAATTTGTCCAATACTATAGATAGAAATTGGCAATAGATTAATAGTCAAAACTAATTTGTGAATAGTGTTTGATTTGTTTTTAATTTCTAAATTTGTATTCTAGTTTGAAACAGTAAAATAATCAAACGATAAACTTTAAATTAAATATTATGGCATTAGCAATAACAGATGCTACTTTTGAAGAAGTAGTTTTGAAATCAGACAAACCGGTAATGGTAGATTTTTGGGCAGCTTGGTGTGGACCATGTAGAATGGTAGGTCCAATCATAGATGAATTAAGCAATGAGTACGAAGGAAAAGTTGTTATAGGAAAAGTAGATGTTGATGCAAATCAAGAATTTGCAGCTAAATATGGAGTGAGAAACATCCCGACTGTATTGGTTTTTCATAATGGAGAAGTTGTAGGTAAACAAGTAGGAGTAGCTCCAAAGCAAACGTATGCAGATAGTTTAGACGCGTTGTTGTAATCGGTAGATTATGATTTATATAGAATCCTTTTGGGTTCAGAGAGAAGGTTTGGCGAAAGTCAAACCTTTTTTTTGTTTAAGCGGAATTGATTTAAGCTTCTTGATTAAGTTTTGTTTAGGTAATTTTTTAAATCATTTAATCTTTTAATATATTTGGTAGATGAAGATCGAATCGCAAATAGAGAAAATTTCTAGTTTCCAGCATCTGGAGTTATTGGCCAATCAGGTTGTGGAAGGTTTTATTTCAGGAATGCACAAAAGTCCTTTTCATGGGTTTTCAGCAGAATTTGCTGAACATAAAGTGTACAATGTTGGCGAAAGCACCAAGCACATTGATTGGAAGTTGTTTGCCAAAACGGATCGTTTGTATACGAAACGGTTTGAGGAAGAGACAAATTTGCGTTGTCATATTATTATCGATAATTCGTCATCGATGCACTATCCAGTATTAACGAAAAGCCAGCCGTTTTTTGAAAATAAGATAGGGTTTTCGGTCTTGGCTTCGGCGGTTTTAATGAACTTGCTGAAGAAACAACGTGACGCTGTAGGCATGAGTGTGTTTTCGGATACTTACGAGTACTACGCGCCTGAAAAAGGCAGTGATCGCCATCATCGAATGATTTTAAATGCTCTTGAAGGACTGCTAATAAAACCTGTGGTCCAAAAAAGTACCGATACGATTACATTTTTACATCAAATAGCGGAAAAGATTCATCGACGCTCTATGATTATCTTATTTACGGATATGTTTCAATCTGGAAATGAAGAAGCACTGTTTAATGCATTGCAACATTTGAAACACAATAAACACAAAGTAGTCTTATTTCACGTCGTAGATAATAAAACAGAGTTAAATTTTGATTTTGATAACGCTCCAAGGAAGTTTGTTGATGTTGAAACAGGCGAGGTAGTAGCTGTTTTTGCCGATACTATAAAAGAAGAATATGAAAAACAGATAGAAAGTTACTTTAAAAAGTTGGCCCTGACTTGTTCTCAGAACAGAATAAAGTACATTCCGGTGAGTGTGGATGAAAGTTTTGAAAAAATATTAATGACATACTTGGTTGAAAAACAAAACTTTGGATAAAACGGGGAATATTTATCAAATATTTTTTCAAAAAACGCTTGTGCAAACGGAAATCTATTGTATCTTTGCCACCGCAATAACGCAGAGGTTTGGTAGTTCAGTTGGTTAGAATACATGCCTGTCACGCATGGGGTCGCGGGTTCGAGTCCCGTCCAGACCGCAATATTGGGGAAAGCCTTTCGTAACAGAAAGGCTTTTTTGCCCCTTAAGGTTTTTAACGTTAGTTGTGTTGTTTGCTACGAATTTGTAACTCGTAGCGGGTTTAGTAGTTAGACCAATGAAAAGCTTTTCGCCTCGGCGAATAGCTTTTTTGATTTAAAATAAAGGATGTTGGTTAGTAAACATGTCAGTCATCTCGATGTTAGGGTGGAGGCAGTTTCCGAAGAATTCTTGGAAAAGAGCATTAAAGCGTTGCAGTTTAAAAAAAAATACTGGTTTGGTAGTTCAGTTGGTTAGAATACATGCCTGTCACGCATGGGGTCGCGGGTTCGAGTCCCGTCCAGACCGCTAGTAAGAAAAAAGTCTTTCGTAACCGAAAGGCTTTTTTGTTTTTGATAACTTTAGTAAACAGGAATGGTAACGAATACGGATGAAGTACAAAACTTTCGGATTTGGATATCAATCTAAAATGCAAAAATCAATGTTTTAATATTTCTCGAAAATTTTTAAAATTGATCCAAATTTACTAGATTAAATAGGTAAAAATTATCTTTTTAAATTCGTACCTTTATAAACCATTTTTACACTTGCAGGTTCATCATAAAAAAAAGGACAATCATTACAATAGTTCCTGTTTTGTTGATTGTTCAATGTAAATAATACATTTAATCTTTGTTTGATTTTAAAATTAATAGGTATGGGTTTTATAATTATTTTTTTAACTTTTTGGGGAATGGAATTTATGGCTTGGCTTACACATAAATATGTAATGCACGGTTTTTTATGGAATTTACATTTTGATCATCATACCCCCAATAAGGAAGTCTTTTTTGAAAAAAATGATGCTTTTTTCCTAATTTATGCGATACCATCTTGGCTTTGCATTATGTTAGGTTCAATGTACGGGTACTGGACAGTGATGTATGTCGGTTTTGGTATATTAGCGTATGGACTAGCTTATTTTTTAGTTCACGAAGTTTTTATTCATCAAAGATTTAAATGGTTTAGAAATACTGAAAATGTTTATTTAAAAGCGATCCGTAGAGCACACAAAGTGCATCATAAACATAGAGGGAAAGAGGAAGGCGAGTGTTTTGGAATGTTGATTGTTCCCTGGAAGTTTTTAAAACAAGAGCTTAAAAAAGTAAATGTTTAAAATGGGAAGTTTATAAAATAGTACTCAACAATTTTTTCTTAGCTTATCTTTTAAATCATAAATATTTTCAACAGAACCGCGGTTTCTAGTCTGGAAAACTAATCGTCAAAACTATCTTTTTTATCGACATTTTTTTAATAGTAAAACCTTTATGAAGCAGGCAATCATTGTTGGTTCTGGAATTTCGGGACTAGCCGCGGCAATTCGGTTACAAAACAAGGGTTACGCTGTTCAAGTTCTTGAAAAAAACTCTTATCCTGGTGGAAAACTAACCCAAATTAGTGGGAATGGTTTTAGGTTTGATGCTGGACCTTCGCTTTTTACAATGCCTAATTTAGTTACCGAACTTTTTGATCTCTCTGGAAAAAAATCGACTGATTATTTCAATTTTGATCAACTTGATGTTTTATGTAATTATTTTTATGAGGATGGAACACAGATAGTAGCAAGTTCAGATATCGATGCTTTTGCAGCAGAAATGGAACGAAAAACAACTGATTCTGCCGAAAAGGTGAAGAAGCATCTAAATAAATGTGCCTTTATTTATGGTGCTACTAAAGATCAATTCCTTAACAAATCACTTCATAAAATAAATTCATTTCTTTCTTTTTCGACTTTAGTGGCTATATTCAAAATGCCGTTTTTGAATATTTTTAATACAATGAATCAGGTCAATGAAAATACCTTTACCGATTCGAAAACGATTCGGTTGTTTAACAGATATGCCACCTATAATGGATCAAATCCATATAAAGCGCCGGGAATATTGAATATAATTCCGCATCTGGAGTTTGGTCTTGGTGCTTACTTACCTCGAGGCGGAATGCACGAGATTACTAATAGTTTAGTAAAACTAGCTAAAGAAATTGGTGTTGAATTTCATTTTAATCAAGAAGTTATTGCGATTGGAACTGAAAATAATGTGGCAAAAAGCGTTACTACAGCCTCTTGTATTTACGCTGCTGATCTTGTTGTATGTAATGCTGATATTCATACTGTTTATGAAAAATTAATTCCTTCTGCAAAAAAATTAAAAGAGGTAGATAAACAAGAACGATCGAGTTCTGCACTTATTTTTTATTGGGGAGTTAATAAAGAATTTCCGCAATTGGATGTGCATAACATTATGTTTACAGAGGATTATAAAGCCGAATTTGATCATATTTTTGAAACCAAAACAATCTACGAAGATCCCACTATTTATATCAATATTACCAGTAAAAAAAATGAAGGAGACGCTCCCAAAGGAAAAGAAAACTGGTTTGTAATGATTAATGTCCCGTCCGTTTACGGTCAAGATTGGGATAGTTTAATTGCCGAGGCTAGAAAAAATATTTTAAGCAAAATTTCAAGAAATTTAGGTGAAAGTATAGAGGATCTGATTCAATTTGAGCAACAATTAACTCCACAACTCATACAAGATAAAACATATTCGTATAAAGGATCGCTATACGGGACATCAAGCAACAATAGGTTTGCCGCTTTCTTTCGCCACAAGAATTTTTCTTCGCAGTACAATAATCTGTTTTTTTGTGGTGGTAGTGTACATCCAGGTGGTGGAATTCCTTTGGCCTTATTGTCCGCAAAAATTATTGATAAACTCGTAAAATGATAAAAACCATATCAATAGAAAATCGTTGGATTGGAATTTTGCTCTTGTTCTATTTTTTTGGAACACTCGGAATAGCGCTGCAAGAATATAAAAATTTCTTTTTGCCGCTCACACCTCTTAACTTACTACTAACGCTATATGTTTTTTACAAAGTTAATAATGATTTTAGTAAAAAGTTTTTAATCCTATCGTTGCTAATTTTTTTGATAGGATTTACAGTTGAGGCAGTTGGAGTAGCGACAGGCGTGTTATTTGGGAGCTATTCGTATGGTGATTTGTTTGGATTTAAAGTTTTTGAAACACCGCTAGTCATTGGTGTCAATTGGTTATTTTTGTCATTAAGTTCTTATGGTGTCGTTCAATATTTTACTAAAAAGCCATTTTTATTAGTCATTTTCCCTTCTATGATAATGACTGCCTTGGACTTTTTCATTGAACCTGTTGCTATGAAATTGGGTTTTTGGGGTTGGGAAAATAGTGTAGTTCCATTTCAAAACTACGTGATGTGGTTTGCTACCAGTAGTTTTATTCATGGGTTGATTTGCTTTTTTCGTCCTAAAATAAATCCTAAAATTAGCGTGGTTATTCTACTTGCACAATTTGTCTTTTTTGTTGCATTGTATTTTTTAATCACTTGAATCTAAGTGTCGAATAAAAAAGCATTTGCAACCTATATTCCTAACTTCCAACTATAATTAATTAGAAATTATTTGATCATGAGCAAACAAATTAGTACAATTACCTTTTTTAGATATGCTTCGTTTAACGATAAAGCTTGGGGCTTTGGGATGATGCAATTCGCTAATAAAGATTTAAAAAAAGTAAACGGTTTGACTTTTTACAGATTGATGGGCAGTGGAAAAGGAAGAGGTTTTAACCCTTTGCCTGATTGGTCTGTATATTGTTTACTACAAGTTTGGGAATCAGAAGAAGCAGCTCAAACCTTTTTTACGTCTTCTGATTTAATGAAACAGTATGAGAAACATACAGCGGAACTATATACACTTTATATGAGAAATATTGCAGCAGTTGGGACTTGGGTTGGTAAAAATCCTTTTGAAAAAGGGGCGGAACTAGAACAAAATTCACCAATTGCAATTATTACTCGAGCAACCATAAAATGGAACTGGCTTATAAAGTTTTGGAAATACGTTCCCACTTCTGAAGAGGGTTTAGACGGAAATGAAGGCTTGATCTACACTAAAGGAGTAGGTGAGGTTCCCATTATTCAGATGGCGACTTTCAGTTTGTGGAAGGATTTTGACTCGGTAAAACAATTTGCCTATAAAAGCAAGCAACATCAAGAAGCCATTAAGAAAACACGCCAATATGAATGGTATTCAGAAGAACTTTTTTCTAGGTTTCAACCCTATAAATCATCCGGAACTTGGGAGGGTAAAGATCTTTTAAGTTTATAAAATTCGTTAATTTGGTGTTGCAATTACGGTCATAATGCCGAGAGATGATTTCTTTTCCATCCATTTTTTGGGCATGAATTGTACCATTCCAACCATAAAATTCCAAAATTCGTCTTCCATATTTTTATCCCACTGTATTCCCTTTTTTTCCATTTCACTCATCCAATAAAGCAGGTAAGGATCCATGGTCCCATGAGTTAATAGTTTGGTGACTTTCCATCCGCTTTTATTAAGTAACAATTCTATGTTGTTAGGCGAAAACAATGAAATATGACGCGGTGTGTGCCAACCAGCCCAATTTTCGTTGTGTTTTTTTCGACTGGCAGAATCGAAATTGGGAACTTCAATAACAAGTGTTGTTGATGGTTTCGCAAAAGATTTTAAATAGGTAAGATTTTCTAATGGAGTGTAGTCGTGCTCCAGATAATGCCACATCGTGATAACATCGGGTCGCAAATTACTTGGTAACTCTTTAATTTCTGCTACTCGCAAATCTAATCCTTCAAAGCTGGCCTCTTGCTCTTTCCATCCTTCGTCGCTAAAGTCAATCCCCATTGTTTGGCAATGTAACTTTTGCTGACACGCTTTCAAAAAAGATGGTTTACCACAACCAACATCCAAAATTAACGACTCTGATGAAATGAAATGAGCATCTTTTACCCGCTGCACTCGTTTTAAATCTAACTTTTGCTGGCTTCCTTCAACTAATTTTTCAAATTTCCCCCACGCTTCAGAACCCCTGTAAGGTAGGTAATGAGAAGTGTAATAGTTTTTTAATACGTCTAATTCTACTCTTGGGTTCAAAAAAACCAGTTGACATTCGGCACACTGATCAAAATTAAACAACTCTTTGCTTGAATGCATTTGAGCTGTCGTTTGAATAAAAGAATTAATAGTCTGCGAGTTGCAAATGGGGCAATTGTGAAGTTGGTGCATGATATAGTCCGTAATTTTTTATAGATTTAATTGATATTTTTGAAAATTAAAAATTGTATCGCACGATAATTTGAACTTTTAGGAT
Source organism: Flavobacterium sp. CG_9.1 (assembly GCF_015751645.1). Lineage (NCBI taxonomy): Bacteria > Pseudomonadati > Bacteroidota > Flavobacteriia > Flavobacteriales > Flavobacteriaceae > Flavobacterium > Flavobacterium sp. CG_9.1. Next base: position 20,640 of record NZ_JADOVC010000024.1, on the reverse strand, counting down.
AAAAAAAATTTATCTTAGTTTACTAAAAGTATCATTTTGCAGATAAATTAATGTTTCTTTTTTTTTAATGTTGAAATTTAAAAAAGCTAGTATAGCACGTTACATTGGTCAAAGTTCAAACTTAAACTTCGTTATTTTAGTTATTAAAGACAATTTATTATTCATCTAAATTAGCAATAAATTTTATCTTGATTACTAAAAAGGAAAGCATTCTATCGTAGTTGGTGATTTCGACAGCTATTTTTCTGATAGAATAATATTTAGCATGATTAAAATAGTAATCTTCAATTTTTTTTATCACAAGTGGACTAAAAATAAAGTAGGTAAGGAAACTTTTGTCGCCTTATAAATAGTGACACCTCCCTTTTTATAAGCTGTTAAAATAGTTCAGATTTATAATGCCAAACAATCGAGCCGTATAGTCCCAGAAAAAGTACACAAATCAAAAACTTCATAAAAGTAGACGCTAGAAACCCAACAAAGGAACCTGTAGCGGCTTTCAACGCTCTGTTGTGGTCTTTGTAATCAAAAATAAGTTCTCCTATCAAAGCACCCACAAACGGACCTATAAGGAAGCCAAAAGGAACGGGAGCAATAATCCCAACAACTAAGCCAATGTTTGTCCCCCAAATACCGTAAGAACTGCCTCCAAATTTTTTAGTGCCTTTAGCTGGAATCACGTAATCCAAAACGGATACAATTACAGTAATAACCAAAGTAATCCCAAGAATCCAATAATTAGCAGGAACAGCATTTGTAAAATAGAGTAGTGCTAAACCAATCCAGCTCATACTTGGCCCTGGCAAAACTGGTAAAAAACTCCCTAGTAAGCCTACCATAATGCACACGAAACCAAGAATTAAAAGTAAGATATCCATAAATTTATTTTTAGTAATTTTGACAACATCAAAGCAACACGTATGTATCAAATAAATGGAATTAAATTAATACAATTATTGACATTAACGCTTTTCTTTTCTATTTCTTCACTAAAGGCTCAGGAAAAAAAGGAAGCCGATGCCGACATGCTCTTGAAAGAGACCATTTACAATGAAAATAGGGTAAAAGTATTAAATTTTTCACTGAAAGAGTTTGATGCACTTTTTTTTGAATTTTTTGACAAAAAAGCCAGTACTGATGTAGTTTTGACAAAGCAGGAGTACTATAATTATACCATTCAAATTGCGATTTTTTCAGACCGACTTGCGGCTTTGTACCCAGATCAAAAGGAAATCGCTTACAAAAATAAAAAGAAATGGTTCGCTGAATCCTACGAAGATTATTTAATTTACAAAGCATCTCAAAAAAAATAATTGTATTTTTATAAAATATTAGTTCCATTGAAAAATAAAACCTTGAAGCACTATTACCTTTTTTTAGTAATTATACTTTTTAATTCCTGCCACTATTTCGAAAAGCAAGTGCCTTCAGAAAAGGAATTGCTGCAAAAGGAACTGAAATCAATCAACTGGAAAGAAGTTGATGAATACCCATCCGTTGTAGATTGTGAAAAAATAGACAATAAAGCGCAACGTCAGCAATGCTTTTTTGAGGTTTTAACGCAACTAATTCAAGAAAAACTAAGCGTTGATACCCTTTCAGTTCTTTATCCGGAATTAGATACCATTGAAGTGAAGGTTACAATTTTCCCTAACGCTACCATGCAATTTGAACCACAATTCCCCAGAGATTCGGTGGCTTATGACACGATTAAAATTGATAGTATCTTGAAGGCACGTTTGATTGATTTTCCTAAAATTAATCCCGCTTTAAAACGCGGAATTCCCGTAAAAACGCAATTTATTCTTCCTGTAATTCTTAAAGTAGAATAGTTTTGATTTCAGATTAACTATTTTTATTTTTAAATTACGTTATCCATACACTTTTAGATCCCGTTAAAAATTGTGATTTCTGTAACCATATAGGGATTTTTAATAATGATGTGCTGGAAATGAGTGATTGTGGTTTTTTTAACTCGTTAACACCTTAAAAATCTGCTGTCTAAAATTTTCTTCCTTTCCATTCATAACTTCCAAATAACGAATATAAACCTACAGCAGTACTAAAAAAAGGATAAATTAAACTGCTAAGTACTACGTAATGCATTTTGTTATTTGTTAGAAATTGATTCGATTTGTAAAGTAAAAAGAAGTCAATAAAAAACTTAACAATTAAAATAAAAAGCACGTTTTTTAGCGCAACAAAGCCCACCGTCCAGAGACCAAAACTTACAACGATAGCTAAATTACCCCCAAAAACAATTAATCCCAAAGCCTTCCCAAAACTACTTTGATACGAACTTGTTTTTGAAGCCCAACGTACTCTTTGCTGAAATAAAGAGTTCCAATTATCCAGCGGTTTTGTGTGTACAATGGTGTTTTCCGACTTCAAATAATGCACTTTTTCAGGAAATTGTGCTATCGCTTTTTGCAACAGGAAAACATCATCTCCACTAGCGATTGAATCATTTCCTTGAAAGCCATTTAGTTTTTGAAAAAAAGATTTGGTATAAGCAAAATTAGCGCCATTGCACATAAATCCTTTCTTAATGCCAAAACTACCGATGGTCGCACCCTGTAAACTCGCTAAATCCAATTGCTGAAAATGATGTAAGAGCGAAGGAGCACAATCATAGGTAACGGCCCCAGCAACCATGCTTGTGTCATGAAGCTGAATGTAATTGTCCAAGGTCAACAGCCAATTTTTAGTCACCCTACAATCTGCATCAGTGGTGACAATCCAGGGAGTATTAACGATTTGCATTGCGGTTACTATTGCATCTTTCTTGGGCGATTTTGAAACCCGAGTGTTTTTTACAATACAAACTTCGTATTTCGTATCGGGAACTTCATATCTTTCGTCGGATTCATCATCGACTAAAATCACTTTAAACAATTCTTTTGGATAATCTAATTGGGATATACTGTTCAATAAAATAGGTAAATTTTCGGCTTCATTCCGAAAAGGAACAATAATCGAGAATTTTGTTTTTGGCTTTAAGCCAGTATAATTAATTGTATTTACTTTGGTAAATCCATAAATTAATAGTCCAATTGAAATGGAATAAATAGCAAGAATCATAAATAAAATAACTGTAATCATAATTACTTTATAAAGTGGCTTCTCTTTTTCCATCGAAGATGGATGGGATGAGGATTTTAAAATTTAGGACATAATAGCTACCAATTATAGCAGGTAAAACTACATTTAAAAACCACATCAATGTAGAAATAAAAATTACAATCCATTCATTTACTCCAAGGATTCCAAAGAAATAAACGGCAACACTTCCTTTTACGGCAAAGTCTAAAAATTGAAAAGTAGGTATGGAGGATGCAATAAAATAAACGCTAGTTATTGCCGACATTACTATTAGATAGGGTAAATCAACATCAAAAACGAGGAACAAAAAATAGTATTGATGGGAAAAAACCAAATAGCGACAAATACTCAAATAAATGTTTTTTTTGTGGATTTGTTTTGGAATTTCATTTATTTTATGAATCAGTTTTTCAATAGAATAGCCTTTGATTTTTATTTTTTTAATCGAAAATAAAACAATAAAAGCAAGCGTCAGAATTGCAAAGAGGATTATAACTGTTCTCGTCGTAATTACATGGAATTGCGTGTTAAAATACAACAAACCAACGATCCCAATGACAACGGTTACAATCATTTGGATTTCGTTGCAAATTAAGTTTAGGAAAATTACTTTTTTAGTTTCTGATTTATCAAAAAACAGTGCTTTTCCGGCATATTCGCCTATACCATTTGGAGTGAAAATCCCTGCTGTTTGCGCTGCAAGAACTTGTTTTGTAGCTTCATCTGCAGAAATAGGTTTGAGAACAGAAGCCAAGTTTTGCCATTTTAAAATTTCAAAATACCTATTGAGTACACTTAATACTAGAATGAAACTAATTCTAATTACCGACTGATTTTTATTGAATAGTGCTAGAAACTGGGCCCAATCGAGCTTGTCATTATGCATCAGCTGGTTGTAAATAAAATAAAAGGCACCGCCTACAATCAGAAGTTTGATTAGAAGTACGAGGAATTGCTTAGTTTTGTGAGGAATCGAAATCATTATTACAAAGAAAAGAAAACTATTGTAATAATGCTATTTCGCAAAGATTCGCCATCGCTTTGTAGTAGATGATAGGTTTCCGGAAAGATTCACAAAGTGAAAGCAAAGCTGGACTAAGATTTTAAAGTAATTTTGCGAATCTCTGAGCCTTCTTTGCGAGGCTCTGTGTAATAATAAAAAAATGCATAAAAATAAAAATGGCAAACGAACGCATTATTTTAGGAATTGATCCAGGAACAACGATAATGGGTTTTGGTTTGATACGAGTGGTCAATAAAAAAATGGAATTTATTCAATTGAACGAATTGCAATTGAATAAAATGGATGACCACTATATGAAATTGAAACGTATTTTTGAACGCACTATTGAACTAATTGATACGCATCATCCAGATGAGATTGCTATTGAAGCGCCTTTTTTTGGTAAAAATGTACAATCGATGTTGAAGTTGGGACGCGCACAAGGTGTAGCAATGGCAGCAGGTCTTTCGAGAGATATTCCCATTACCGAGTACGAACCGAAGAAAATAAAAATGGCTATTACCGGAAACGGAAACGCCAGTAAGGAACAAGTCGCTAAGATGCTACAACAACTTTTAGGGTTGAAGGAATTACCTAAAAACCTTGATAGTACGGATGGTTTGGCAGCTGCTGTTTGTCACTTTTTTAATTCTGGAAAGGTCGTTGGAACGAAAAGCTATACTGGTTGGGATGCTTTTGTCAAACAAAATGAAGAGAGAGTGAAGAAGTGATCAGTATGCAGATTTTTAGTGGTCAGTAAGGACTGTAAAAGAACAATGATCAGTGATCAGTTGTTTAGTAGTCAGCCGAAGTAATTAAAAAATAGTATTCAGTTTATAAAATGTAAAGATGAGATTTCAAGATTTATTAGCTTATAAAAAATCATTTGCATTAGCAATGAAGGTTTTTGAAATTACAAAATCATTTCCAAAAGAAGAAACCTATTCATTAACAGATCAAATTCGGCGATCATCTAGAAGTGTTCCTGTTACAATGGCTGAAGCATATAGAAAAAGAATTTACCCAAAACATTTCTATAGTAAATTAACTGATTCTGACGGAGAAAACTCAGAAACACAAGTTTGGTTAGAATTTGCTTTGTCTTGTAAATATATTTCAGAAGATATTTATAAGGAACTTATTTCTGAAAGCATTGAGGTTGGAAAACTAGTTAATTATATGATTTTAAATCCTGAGAAGTTTGGAGTAAAAAAAGAGTAGTTAGTAGATGCAGCTGAATACTTAAATTCTGCTCTCTGAACACTTCTAAATAACTGAACACTAATAAACTGACCACTGAATACTAATTATGAGCGGAATCTACATTCATATCCCATTTTGCAAGCAAGCGTGTCACTACTGCGATTTCCATTTTTCGACTTCCATGAAGAAGAAAGAAGAGATGGTTTTGGCTATTGCCAAAGAAATCCAAATGCGCAAAAGCGAATTTGAGCTTCTCGACGGCGCTCGAAGTGACACCCAAATTGAAACTATTTATTTTGGCGGAGGAACGCCCTCTGTTTTGCAGATTTCTGATTTGAAATTTCTGATTGATACGATTTATGAAAATTACACTGTTGCTCCAAATCCCGAAATCACACTTGAAGCCAATCCTGATGATTTGACTACTTTGTCAGTTCGAGCGCAGTCGAGAACAATTTTTGAAGAGTATCGTTCTATCGGAATCAATCGACTTTCCATCGGGATTCAATCGTTTTTTGAAGATGATTTGAAGATGATGAATCGCGCGCATAATTCAGAGGAAGCCCAAAAATGTTTAGAAGAAGCCACCAAATATTTTGATAATATTTCACTTGATTTGATCTATGGCGTTCCGGGGATGAGTAATGAAAAATGGAAGCAGAATATCGAAAAGGCCCTTTCGTTTGGGGTGCCACACATTTCGAGTTATGCTTTAACGGTCGAACCCAAAACAGTAATGAATAAAATGATTCAAACCGGAAAAATGGAAGCGCCCAAAGACGAAGTGGCTCAGGAACATTTTATGATATTGGTTGAGATGCTTGAATCGAAAGGGTTTATTCACTATGAGTTGTCAAATTTTGGAAAAGAGAATTATTTTTCAAAAAATAATTCGGCGTATTGGTTGGGAAAAAAATACATGGGCATTGGCCCTTCGGCGCACAGTTATGACGGTGTTTCTAGAAGCTGGAATATTGTGAATAATTCCCTTTATTTAAAATCCATTCAAGAGAATAAATTACCAAACGAAATGGAAACGTTATCAGAAGCGGATCGTTATAATGAATATATTATGACCGGTTTACGAACGATTTGGGGTGTTTCACTGGATCGAATTCAGGCTGAATTTGGACAAACCTATTTGGATTATTTGATGAAACAAACTCAGAAATTCCGAAATGATGGGTTGGTTTCTATCGACAATAATGTTTTGAAACCAACAAAAAAAGGAAAATTTCTGACAGATGGGATAGCGAGTGATTTGTTTTACTTAAATTTGGAATACTAACTTAACCGTACATTACGCAAAGATTTGTGCAAGGTTCAAAAAGTTGCCTTTAGCATTAAAAATGAAGCAGTAGACTTGTGTTTGATTGCGCTTTAAAATTTAAAAAAGCAATTAATCTTATACTGTGCGCCAGTGCCTACGAAGCATGCTCTTCCAATAAACTGAAAAAATCTAGTGTAGATATTGAAAACCCAAAGTCCCTGCTCTTGGTTTATGAAGAGGTTAATTTAGATGTTGGACACAGAACTGCTAGTATTGTTGAGAAAAAATTGATTTTGGAAATAAATTCAGTAGAAGCATTAAGCGATAATCCTGTTGTTCGATTAGTGACGTATTTGAAGTTGACTAATTGTAAATTAGGTTTGCTAATCAACTTCAATGTTGTTTTAATAAAAGATGGAGTAAAAAAGAATTACTAAAAATTTGAACTAAATCATCGCGCCCGTAGCGGTTAATAACTATGATAGCAACTATAAATAATTATCAAGTAGATTTATCAAAACCCATTGATATTTCGATTCCGTTATCTAACACAGATGCGAACCCTATTGCTTGGTATATCGATAAGCCAGAAATTGAACCCGTTCGTTTTGGAGAATGGATTGGCAAGGTGTCCTCGGGAATGTCATCTACCAATTTCAATTCGATACTTTTTAATCCACATGGACATGGAACACACACGGAATGCCTTGGTCACATCACCCGTGATTTTTACAGTGTCAATCAATCTTTAAAACAATTTTTTTTTACTGCTGAACTGGTTTCGATAGAACTGGAGGACCATCAAGGAGATTTTATTGTTACTAAAGAAGCGCTTTTTAATGCTTTAGATGGAAAATCACCGGAAGCAATTGTTATTAGGACGTTACCAAACGACACGACTAAATTGTCTAGAAAATACTCTCATACAGATCCTCCTTTTATGACTGAAGATGCAGCGTTGTATTTACGCGAAAGCGGGATTCAACACTTGCTAATTGATCTTCCAAGCGTAGATAAAGAAAAGGACGAAGGAAAACTTTTGGCACACAAAGCTTTTTGGAATGTGACTGACGTAAATACTTTAAATTCGGATGCCCGAGTAGAGGCGACGATTACCGAAATGATATACGTGCCAGATGCTATCCCAGACGGGAGTTATTTGCTGAACCTGCAAATTGCTTCTTTCGAAAATGATGCAAGTCCGAGCAAACCCGTTTTGTACTCCATGCGAAATATCTAATTTGAATCGTATGAATTTAGAAAGCTATTACGAATATTGTTTGTCTAAAAAAGGAGTGACAGAACATTTCCCTTTTGATGAAGATACTTTAGTTTTTAAAGTGGGCGGCAAGATGTTTGCCTTGTCGTCTTTAAGTCAATGGGAAAAAGGAAACCCCTCGGTTAATTTAAAATGTGATCCAGAGCGTGCTGAGGAATTGCGTGCTGAATATGATGACATTCAGCCGGGCTTTCACATGAGTAAAACCCATTGGAACACAATAGCTATAAATGAGTCAGTTTCGGATGCCTTGGTCAAAGAGTTGATCAACCATTCCTATGATTTGGTTTTCAAAAGTTTAACAAAGAAATTGCAAAACGAAATTCTAGAATCAGAAAATTAGGTATTACTTTTGCGATGGAATTTAGATATAAATAATAAACAGGTACTGAAATAAATTCAGCATAAAAATGAAAGAACAATTTAAGAAGTTTTTAAACGAAGAACAAGATCCAAAAGCCATTGAAAAAATAGCTTCAAAATTGAGTGATTTATTGATGAAGAATGAGGAGATAGGATATATCGCGGTTCAAAAAAAACCAGCGATTACTGTTTTGCCGGATAGTATTGTGATGACGAATAAAAGAATTATCATTTGTCAGCCCAAAAATCTGGGACTTTCCATGAATTTTATTGATTACACTTGGGATGAGATAGAAGGAACTTTTGTAAAAGAAAATATTTTGGGTTCCGAGTTTTCATTTACAACTCGAACTAATATGGAGGTTTCGATTGATTATATTCCAAAAATTCAAGCGAGAAAGATTTTTACGTATGCTAAAGAACAATTGGATATATTGAAAAGTGGTTCCGTATTAAATGCGACAATTATTGATGAAGTTCCTGTGATTTCGATAGAAGAAGAGGAGATTATTGAAGAAATGGAGACGGAGGAAGTGACTAGTTTCGCTGGAATAATGACCATTGCACCTCCACCTTTTAATTTGAAATCCGAGGAGCTCAATGCACCTGCTGATTTTCAAAAAGAAAATGGTTTGCACAACTTGTCGCAGGATGCACTTTTTGAAAAACTACAGAATTATAAAAAATTACTAGATAACGGTTTGATTTTGCAAGGAGAATACGATGCTTTCAAAAAAGAAATTTTGAGCTATATGTAAGTTATTTTAAAGTGTTAGAGTCAAAAGTCTTAGGAAAGCAAGTCTTGTGCTGATTTTTAAGACTTTTGACTTTAAAAATATCAGATTAAAGTGTTCTTTTCTGTTTTTCTACAAAATTATTAGATTGTAATTTTAATAAATCAGAAGCGTTTTTGCGTTGTAAATCATACAAATTTTTGTCGTCTACTATGTCTCCGTAGATTTTATCGTGCATGGTTGCACTAGTTTTAACCAACAAAGTACGTTGGTATTTGTCTTGTTCAATTGTTGCTTTTAATGCTGTTTCCAGATCTTCTAATTTATAATCGTATTCGCCTTTTGGAGATAGCAATTTAGCAATAATAGGAGACGTTTCAATGGCTAGAAACAAGAGCATGATAAAAAAAGAAGGCAGCCAAGGTAATTTATCCAAGGCGTTGATTCGTGCCATTAAACCATCAAATCCATCAATAATAGGTTGGGTTTCGTTAACTTTCTTGTCTAAATCGGTTTGCAGCGTTTTGGTGTTTTTTTCCATTTCAGCAATTTTAGCCAAGTTGGTTTTTTGTAAGGTGTCCAGTTCTTTTTTGGCCAAATCATGTTTGGCAATTTTTTCTTTAAAAACAGGACCTTTACCTAATTTTTTGGTTCCTGCGGTTCCTTCGGCTTCGGTGATGTAAGTTTCATAAAGCGTATTTACTTCTTTCTCTTTGCTTGTGATTTCTGATTTTAATTTATCGATTTCCACTTTGTTTTTATCCAAATCCGATTTGAAATAATTCGCCACTTCTTTTTTGTTATTCAAAGCCATCGCATTTTTCTCTTTCAATAAAACGGTATTAATTTCTTTCTCGAAGATTTTAATTTCTAATGGTTTCGAAATTACAATAGCGATAATTACCGCCAAAATAATTCGAGGAGTTGCCTGTAGAAATTCACTTCCAAAGCGATCTCTTTTTCGAATGGTAGATACAATAAAACGATCTAAATTAAAAATAAGTAAACTCCAGACTAGTCCAAAGAGTAATGCGGGAAACACATTATCAAACACAGTGAACAGCGCATAAGAACTGGCAATAAAAGCCATTACGGCGGTGAAGAAAACAGTGGCGCCAATACCTACATATTTGGTTTGTTCACCTTCGGAACATCCTTCAAGAAGGTCCTTGTCTGCTCCGGAACAAAGGATAAAAAATTGTTTTAACATGATTGATTTTTTGATTGCTTCGCCAGTTCGCTATTCTGACTCGGGTGATTGATTCAAATTTAACGCCAAAAAATGAATCTTGGTATAAATAGTTGATTTGTTTTTAATTACTGTTTTGTACAGACAAAAAAAGAGCCGCTCTTTACGAACGGCTCTATAGTTTATTGATTAGTAGTGGCTTACGCTTTTGGAGCTCCCGCCATAATTTCGTCATTTGCAAATTCTTCAAATTTGGCGAAGTTAGCTTTAAATTTTTGAGCTAATTCAATGGCTTTTTTGTCGTATAACTCAGGATCTTCCCAAGTATTTCTAGGATTTAATATTTCACTAGGTACATTGGGACAGGTTTGTGGTTTGGCTATTCCAAAAACTTCATGATTCTCATACCCCACTTCGTCTAATTCTCCATTGAGAGCGGCTGTAATCATAGCACGCGTGTACTTTAATTTCATTCTACTCCCTATTCCGTAAGGACCTCCAGTCCATCCAGTATTGATTAGCCAAACTTTTACGTTAGCATCTTTGATTTTTTTACTTAACATCTCAGCATATTTAGTGGGATGCAAAGGCATAAAAGGAGCACCAAAACAAGCAGAAAAGTTAGGTTGAGGCTCTGTAATTCCAGCTTCGGTTCCCGCTACTTTAGCTGTATAACCAGAAATAAAGTGATAAGCAGCCTGTCCAGGAGTTAGTTTAGAAATTGGAGGTAAAATACCAAAAGAATCGGCTGTTAGGAAAAAGATATTTTTTGGATTTTTTCCAATAGAGCCTGGCTGGATGTTGTCTATGTGGAATATTGGATAACTTACCCTAGTGTTTTCTGTTATCGAAACATCTTCAAAATCAACTTCTTTGGTGTCTGCATTGACAATTACATTTTCTAAAAGCGATCCTTTTTTTATTGCTCTGAAAATATCTGGTTCATTTTCTTCTGAAAGATTGATCACTTTTGCATAACATCCTCCCTCAAAATTAAAGATAGTATTTTCATTTGTCCATCCATGTTCATCATCTCCTATTAGTTTACGATTAGGATCTGCAGATAAGGTAGTTTTTCCAGTTCCTGACAATCCAAAGAAAATTGCAGTATCTTCATTTTGCCCTACGTTTGCGCTGCAATGCATTGGCATTGTATTTCTAAAAACGGGCATTATAAAGTTTAAAGCAGAGAAAATTCCTTTTTTTATTTCTCCCGTATATCCAGTGCCACCAATAAGGACTATTTTTCTAGTAAAATTTAAAATCGCAAAGTTGCTTTGACGCGTTCCGTCTAATTCAGGGTCTGCGAAGAAACCTGGTGCAGATATTAAAGTCCATTCTGGCGTAAAATTGGCTAATTCTTGTACTTCAGGTCTTAAAAACATGTTGTAACAAAATAAATTAGACCATGCGTTTTCTGTAACCGCTCTAATATTTAATCTGTAATTGGGATCTGCACATGCATAAGCATCTCTAACGAAAACTTCTTTGTTCGATAAATAAGCAGTCACTTTGTTATACAAGGCATCAAAGGCCTCTGGAGCAAAAGGAATGTTGACATTTCCCCACCAAACTTTGTCTTCGGTGATGCTGTCTTTTACGATGAAACGATCCTTTGGAGAGCGTCCCGTGTATTCGCCAGTGTTTACCGCTAATGATTCTGATGAAACCTCTATTCCTTGACCTGATTGTATTGTAATGTCGTGTAATTCTTCAGGGGATAACTGGTAATGAATTTTTGCATTTTCAATTCCTAATTCTTTTAACGAAATCGATTGCGTGAAAAGTGTGTTATTGTCCATAAATCTATTATTGTGTGGTTTCTTTTTATAGACTGCAAAAGTAGAAATTAATTTTCAGTTAGCGTTTGATTCTGCTAGTTTTGTGATTTTTTATTTAATACGCGCAGTAATAAAATGCCCCAAGCCACAATTAGCAGCAGTCCTCCAATGGGAGTTAAGAATCCAATAATTTTAAAATCAAAAGCGGACAGGTCATTTGTGGCTAATAAATAAATAGAGCCAGAGAATAATAGAACACCAAAAACGATCAATAAGTAGATTGCTTTTTTAGTTTTTAGGGAGAGGTCTTGCGTTAGACCAAGAAATAATAAAAAGATGGCGTGGTACATCTGATAGCGTACGCCGGTTTCAAAAGTGGCTAATTGTTCAATAGTCAGTACTTTTTTTAAAGCATGTGCGCCAAAAGCACCCAGAATTATAGCAATCATTCCTAAAATTGCTCCTGTTGAAAGTATCTTTTTGTCCATGAGATTAGTGATTTTATTGCAAAAGTATTTCATACCACCTCAATTTAAAAGTATTTGGACCGATACTTTCGATTTGAAAGGTAGAATCGCGGAAGTTTCCCTTTTCGATTTTTTAATTTCTAAATTAGCTGCAGTTATTTTGTTATAAATACAACATTTTTGTATGTTTGTGTTATAAATGTATAAAAATGAGAACAATTTTAATCGTTGGGGCAGGAAGATCAGCATCCTCTTTAATTCAGTATCTTTTAAGTAAATCTGAAAAAGAAAACTTACATCTTGTTATTGGTGATTTGTCATTGGCATTAGCCCAAAAAAAGACAAATAATCATACGAATGCTACGGCAATTGCTTTGGATATTTTTGATGAAAATCAAAGAAAAGCTGCGATTGAGAATGCCAATATTGTGATCTCAATGTTACCAGCTTATTTGCATATTCAGGTGGCCAAAGATTGTATTATTTATAAAAAACATTTAGTTACCGCCTCTTACGTCAGTGATGCGATGCAAGTATTAGACGCTGCCGCAAAGGAAAACAATCTGATTTTCATGAACGAAATTGGACTGGATCCAGGAATTGATCACATGAGTGCGATGAAAGTGATTGATGCCATAAAAGATAAAGGCGGTAAAATGCTTCTTTTTGAATCTTTTTGTGGCGGATTGGTGGCTCCAGAATCCGATACGAATCTTTGGAATTATAAATTTACTTGGGCGCCGCGCAATGTTGTGCTCGCTGGTCAAGGAGGAGCTGCTAAGTTTATTCAAGAAGGAACTTATAAGTACATTCCGTATTGTAATTTGTTTCGCAGAACCGAGTTTTTACAAGTGGAAGGATATGGTCGTTTTGAAGCGTATTCGAATCGAGATTCCTTGAAGTACCGCAGTGTGTATGGTTTAGATAATGTGCTTACTTTATATAGAGGAACGATCCGAAGAGTAGGTTTCTCTAAAGCGTGGACTATGTTTGTTCAATTAGGAATGACGGATGACAGTTACATCATGGAAAATTCGGAGAATATGAGCTACAGGGAGTTTGTGAATTCGTTTTTGCCGTATCACCCCACAGATTCAGTAGAAATCAAGACCCGTTTGATTCTAAAAATCGACCAAGATGACATCATGTGGGACAAGTTATTAGAATTAGATTTATTCAATCGCAATAAAATTGTAGGTTTAAAGCAGGCAACACCCGCTCAAATTTTAGAAAAAATATTAACAGACAGTTGGACCCTGCAAGAAGATGACAAAGATATGATCGTCATGTACCACAAATTTGGGTATGAACGTAACGGCAAAAAAGAACAAATAGATTCCAAAATGGTTTGCATTGGTGATGACCAAACGTATACCGCTATGGCAAAAACAGTAGGACTGCCCGTTGCAATGGCAACATTATTGATCTTGAACGGTAAAATTACCACCCCAGGAGTGCAGTTGCCGATTCGTAAGGAAGTGTACGAGCCTATTTTAAAAGAATTAGAGGAGTACGGCGTAGTTTTCAAAGAAATTGCCATGCCGTATTTAGGGTACAATCCCGATAAAGAGTTTAGTTATTAGTTTTTTTAGATTTTAGTTTGCCAAATCCGCTCCTGTTTTCAGAGCGGATTTTGTTCTTAAGAACGCTTTTGTTTTTGAATGCATTTGGGCGTGTCCCTCCGTAAAAACTTCGGGTCGGGCTATGCGCTGCAATCTTTGTGTTTTTAAAGAAAAAACACAAAGGATTTGCGCTGCTATCCCTCACGCAACCCGCGATAAGTAAGATGTTTTTTCTGCTAAATTGTAAGAAAATTTTAATATATTTGAAAATATAAAATCGAAACAGACCTTCGCTAATCTATCTGGATCTAGGTGTATATACGGAGGTTTGTTAGTTTATAGAGTACTTAGGTAATAGATAAAAACTTAAAATAAAATTATGGGAATAGATATTTTAAATCTTTTATGGAATATTTTTATTGGAGCTGGATCTGGAGCTGGAATTACTTTTTTGCTAAGAGCCTACTTTAACGAAAAAATAAAGAATTCTGTTAAACATGAATACGATATAAGAATTGAAAGTTATAAGTCTGAATTAAAAAATGTGATTGATAAGGATTTAGAATCTTATAAAAGTAACATTAAAGAACTCGAATTAAAAAACCTTGACAAATGGAGAATAAAAAGAGAAGCTTGTCTAGAAGCATTGAATCTTGCTGACTCTGCTATGTCAAATATGGATTGGAACGGTGATATGAAAAATGGAATTGTAAAGAGCGAAATCGACACAATAAATGTAAGGAATTGCTACAACCAACTTGCCTGTTCTTGCGATTTACCGGAGACTCTTTCTGAATTTAAAAGAGTATTAGGATTGTTAGGTCCAATTAACGGTGACACAATTGTTGACTTTAGGAATGCTATAAGAAAAGAGTTAAACTTTGGTGAAGAAATTGATGTTGACCGTGAAAAAGCATTTATTGGTAGAATACATGGTGATGTAAGATAACTAAACGCAACAGTCATTTTGAATTAGTTCTGGTTTAGTGGCGTTACTGTTTCACATCAAGTTTTCGTTAAACCAAAAACTGAGCGTTTATGATCTTTTAGCGATCTCAAAGTGGTAAAACCTTGGTGGCAGACATAACATAAAGGAGCTTAAGAAATATTAAACTAAAAATATGCAAATCGATTTTATAGGACACGGATTTAATAAAAATAACAAATTAAATGTTGGTGACCAGATTGCAACATCTTTAAAAAGTATTCATTTTGATAGTTTTACTGCATTTGTAGCATTTACTGCGTTATCGGGAGTAAATAAATTACTGCCATTTTTAAAAGAAGCTAAAAATAAAAAAATAACTTTTTTCGTTGGAGTTGATAATAGAGGAACCTCTAAACAATCGTTGGAAATGCTTCTTGAAAATGATATTGAAACATATATTTATCATCAAAATGAAGAATTTGTTACTTATCACCCTAAACTTTTCTTGTTTGAAGGCAAAGTAAATTCTCGCATAATTATTGGTTCTACGAACTTAACTAATTCAGGTTTTTTAAGCAATATAGAAGCAAACATTCAATTAGATTATAGAACAGAAACAGACAGACAAGGTAAAAAGTTATTAAATGAGATTAAAACATATTTTGAAGATATTATAAATTTATCCAATCCAAATCTATTCAAATTAGATAAAGAATTAATTGAAAAATATGACAAAATGGGTTTGTTATATTCTCAACTGAAATTTGGAAGTGAAGTCCAACCAAATGATGGAGAAAACCCAGATGAAAAACATATAAAAAATGAATTTTATGAAAATGAATTTGGTAATGGAATTGAGCCTAATAATACACATTACAATAAAAGAGTTTCATTCAGTCAAAATGATTTTGACGTTTTTCCAATTTTCTTAGAAAAATATATAATTTACAAATTAAATGTAAAAAGTACTGGAGCAGTAAATAAAAATACGGAAGAGAAGGATCTATTTAATTGGTATCGAAGAATGAAAGATTTGATTAAGGAAGATCTTCTACCCTATGAATTAGCTAGTCAATTAATAGATGCAGGATTCCCATTTGACAACGCTAGGGAAGGTCAAATAAGATTTATTTGGAATAAAAATTTTGACAAATTATTGAAGTTTAAACAAAAAGAACAAAATCATTTAGATTTTACATACGTACCGAATACAAAAAACAAATTATCGCCGTATTATGAATTAGGTTCTTGGTGTGTTAGACAAAAAAGAAGAAGAAATAATTTAGATACACCAGTATGGGACTGGGATTATGAAGAAAAAAAGATGAAATCTATAAATTTTCTTTGGGAAGTTCCTGAAAATTTTGGAACATCAAGTATTGTAAATGATGAAAAATGGACGGATAGATTATTAGAATTAGAAGAATATTATGAAGATAAAAAAAATGCTAGTACTATTCCTAAACAAAAAACTGATCTTGGCGGGTGGCTAAATGAACAGATAACTTTAAAATTAACTGGTTCTAGAGGTAAAAATAAAAGATTCTTACATCCTATTCGAGAGGCTTTACTTGGAGAAATTTTAAAGAAAAATAATATTGAATGGGAAAGACAAAAACAAATTGAAAGAGAAAGTATTATAAGATTAATAGAGAATTGGAAAAAATTAGAACTATGGGACAGCAAACCTCCAATTGAACAAATAAAACAAAGTGAAAAATTAAAAAAGGAAATCAGTAAAATAAGACAAGATATTTCTTCAACAAAGTTCAGAGCGAAAAAATGGAACAAGAAAGATTCATCTTGGAAAATTGAAATGTTTTTAAAAGCTGGTTTTACTATTTTAGAAAATGATAAAGAATAAAATGCCAACCACCACGAGCCACTAAACCCGATCGCACCGATATACCACAATAGTTAGCGCAGTTTTGTAAACTGTGCCCACCATAATAAGCAAAAAATACAAATATCATAAAAAATGTATACAAAATATAAAGCTACAACAACCCAAGATGCTTGTTTTATTACTGTAATTATAATGGGTTAGGTAGATATTGTACACGATTAAATCAAAAATAAATTAGTCTTCAGGTAGTTACACTATTTTCAAAAAAACAAAGGCTTAGAAATTATGGGTATTGTATTATCCGATGTGATGCGTGATTTTAAGAAATATACATTTAAAAAAATTATTCAGACTAGTATAGAACAACCAGAAAGCAGAATAGAATGGATGTTGGATTATTTTAAAAAAGCTTGTCAACATTTAAAACAAGAACATCAATACAAAGTTTAGCAAAACGATTATCATGTGGAACATATTTATAGCAATACATTTATAAAACATAAAATGGATTACATGCAAAACAATCCTATAAATGACATAATTCTAAAAATTCCGGAAGATTATTATTTTAGTTCTGCAAGAAATTATGCTGTAGTAGAAAATGAATTAGAGGTGGTTTTATTAGATTTGTTTTAGTTGCCAATTGGCAACGGGCACAGTTTGCAAAACTGCGCTAACGATTCTTTGTAAATAAGAGCGATCGGCTTTTTAATAACACGAAAAAATTAAAAATTATGAAAGTTGAAGATTTAAATAAAGCAAAAATACCCATAGTGAAAATTAATAAGAAATTGGAAGAATTTAGAGGAAAAATATTGTTTCCTGAAAAACTTGAATTGGCTAATAAAATGCTTGAAAAAGTTAAGCTTCCAGTAGAAACGTCGAAATAACCTTCCACTAATAGTAAAGGCTTCGTTGCATGCGCAGCACGAACAATGAAGCCGCGGTTGAATCCTCCACGGCGGACAGGTTGGAACCAGTTAAGAGTCCGCTAACACTATGGAGTTATCGTAAAATTATCAGAAGGAGTTTTAGGAGGTTATCACGCCTCTTTTTTTTGCAAATCCTAAAATTAAATAGTTACAAACCATATACCATCTCAAAGAGCTTTGGTGTTGGTTTAAAAAACAAATCCGCTTCTTTTGAAGCGGATTTTGGTTTTATTAGGACTTACCAGATTGTATCGTTATTGGTAAACTGTATAACACTCTAACAGGAACACCATCCATTTTACCTGGTATCCATTTCGGACATAATTTTAAAACACGTACGGCTTCATCACCAGTTCCGTAGCCAATATCGCGAATGTTTTTTACGTCGCTAATACTGCCGTCTTTTTCAATGATAAACGTGATGTATATTTTTCCTTTTAAATTAGGTTGTTCTGGAGTTTTAAAATTGTTGCCGACAAATTTGTAAAATTCCATAATTCCTCCCGGAAAATCTGGTTTTTCTGTTAGTCCAGCTGTATTGTAAATATCCCCAAATTCATCGCTGGCTGTTAATTTTGAAGCTTCAGCCTGATAGTCTTTTTCTAAAATAGTTATGGATTTATTATTTATTTTTTCTCCACTGCTAGTTACTCTGAATCCGGATCTGTTGTAGTATTCCCTTGTTTTATCTTTTGTGACGTAAAAATGAACTTCATTGTTGATGAAAATATATCCCTCTTTTGCAGGATTGCCGGAAATGTCTATGGAACCTTTATCATTAAAATAGAGACTACCAATTTTAGTATACTCTTCATTTTTAATTTTTACGACGGCTAGTTTTTTTCTTTTTACAGTATCGTTTTGCTTGACCGACTTTTCAATGTGTTGTAAAACACTTTTGGCAGTTGCAATCTTCTCATTTAAAATTGGTTGCTGTTCAAGGATAGGATTGTTTTTTTCTTTGGCAACCGTTTTGATGCAAAAGGCAAATAAAAGTACCGATAGAACAGGAATAATTGTCATTTTCTTGACAAGTGAAAGCGTTTTTGATGTGGTTTTTGTCATCATGAGTAATCGTTTTTTAGTTATAAAATAATTCAAATTACTGGCCAAGTAAAAAGTGTGGTTCTCGTTTGCTTTCGATAGTAATAAAGATTGATAGAACGGAACGTTATTATAAGATTTTACTACATTCTCGTCAGCAAGAAATTCGTGATTGAGTTGTATTGCTTTTTTATAAAAAATAAAAATGGGGTTGAACCAAAATACAGTCTTTAAGATTTCGATAAATAGAATGTCTAAAGTATGTTTTTGGGTGACATGCGTGAGTTCGTGCGTGTACAATTCCGCTTCAATTTTGCGGTTTTTGTATTCAGTTTCGTTGATGAAAATAGTATTTAGGAACGTGTGCGGTAGTGTTTTTTCAGGGACTAGAATTAATTTGGCGTTCTTAAAAGTAATTGGAGAATTTGACTTCATTTTGCCCGAAATCTTGATGATGTTGTAGGCAAAACGGAGGGCCAGAATTAGCGTTGTCACGGCATATACACTCCATAATCCTATAACTGTATAGTTTGTTTCTTCTGCCACTACAGCACTTCCTTGCATTATTTGTATATTTCCTAGATTGACTGGACGTGAGGTTATTTCCTGAATTACTTCAATGGTTATAAAGGGAAGTGTCAGCGAAAAAATAAGGCTAAACAACAAGTAAAACCGATTGAAACGGTGCATTTTTTCTTTTTCAAGAAACAAATAATACACTGCTAGCAAAGCTATTAAGCTGATGGATGATTTAATTAGAAAGTCGGTCATTTTTTCTTTTTTAGAATTTCACTGTCTATTATTTTCTTGAGTTCTTCCAGTTCGGTTTGAGATAAATTGGTTTCTTTGGTAAAGAAAGAAGCAAATTGTGATGCCGAATTGTTGAAAAAATTACTAATCAATCCGTTGACGTGTTTCGAGAAATAATCGGTTTTTTTGACCAACGGATAATATTCACGGGAGTTCCCAAATTCGGTGTAAGCCACAAATTGTTTGTCGATCATTCGTTTCAGTAAAGTGGCTACCGTTGTGGTAGCCGGTTTTGGCTCTGGGTACGCTTCCAATAAATCTTTCATAAAGGCTTTTTCAAGTTGCCAAAGGTGTTCCATGAGTTGTTCTTCTGAATTTGTAAGTTGTTGCATTTTTATTTTATTTTTATTTCGGAAAGTAATACTCCGTTATTGTATTTTCTAATTGTTGTTAGTTTTCCATCGTCATTATAGTAATTCCAATCGCCAAAATAAAACCAGTGTGCATATTTATCAGTTGTATCTAATTTAGACATTCCTCTAGATTGTATTTTTCCATTTTCATGATAAAATATTGTTTTGCAAATGCTACGGTTGTATTTTTCCCTTTTAATGATTTTACCATTCAAATAATACCGCCATTTTTTTACAGGATCTCCTTTTTTATAGGTTCCAATGGATTTGTAGTTTGCGCTATCTTGTGCGTATTGCTCCACCCAACGACCGGTTCGAAATTTATTTTTCATTTGATTGGTTTTACAACCAAATAAAGAAAGGGTCAAAACTAGTATGATAAATGAATAGCGCATAAAGTGGTTTGTCTCTACAGATTAAAACATTGCTCTACAAATGTAGAATAAAAAACGAAATAAACAAGTTTTTCGGTAAAAAATAGTTGTTGGTCAGTTAAATAACTCCTAATTGCTTGGTTTTTTTGGTGGTGGCAGGTTAGCCACAGATTCACAGATTTCTCATTTGATTCAATAATTGGTGTATTAGTGGCGTAAAAGTGAACACCGCAAATTCGCAAATTTTTTATTTGAGTACTTGGTGTAGTCTTGGTGTAAAAATTAGCCACAGATTCACAGATTTTTTATTTGATTCAATAATTGGTGCATTAGTGGCGTAAAAGTGAACGCCGCAAATTCGCAAATTTTTTATTTTATCACTTGGTGTAGTCTTGGTGTA